>JANQFE010000045.1 GCA_028278025.1 Thermodesulfobacteriota bacterium
CTGCTCAATTTTGATGCAGTCCCAATTGCCAGGCGCATATCAACGATGGCGTAACGGCACGCTAACAGAAAATTTTGCCGGAATTGGGACACGCTCTAGATAATCTGTTACCCCCATAGCCATGACAGTATTTCGGCATTATCCTTAATATGTTTGAACCTTTGATAATTCAGTGTTCAGGTTTGCGGGCATCAGATGTTTACCCCTTTTGTATTTCAAAAATTTCACCAGTAAGTGCACATTTTGCACAAACTGAATTAATCATTTCTTTATAATATCATTCAGCAACAGCTTACCTTTTTCTGTCGTAATATATTGCTGTTTAGGGCTGCTTGGCTTTTCCGGGATTGTCAGAGCTAATAGTGCTTCTTCAACCAGTGGTTTTAAAATTGTTTGCCGAAAATGTTTCCTGTCTTTCAAACCAAGATGTTTTTGAATGTCATCTCTCTTGCGCTGAACTTTACAGAATTCAAGTACTATTCCAACTTGAGGGGTACTTGGGGGGTCCTTGAGGGGTGATCCACTTTATCCTTCCGCATGAGAACGGTTACAAAACTTAAACCATCTTCCCGGTATTCGGGTTCCGGCAGTCCGTACTCCAGCATCCATTCCTTCATGTTCCTGATACCGGTTCCCCAGTGCTCAATATATCCGGCAAGATAAAGAAGTTCGGCAAGGGCGGCATTTCGCAGCACGGAAGCGTGATCTCTTTGTAAGATTTCAAGAGTCATTCCGGTCGGCGAAGTGCCCGGTGTCCATATTTTAGAAGTTTCTGATTCTTTAAATTGTCCTGATAAGTAGTTAATCTGACAATTCCGAAATCAAAACTTTATTTGACACTACCCATATTAGATGACCATAAAAATCAAAAATGGAAAAATTCTGCTATTATCAGAAGTAATATTAACACCGGCCATACTCAAGAGTCTGGCACGTAATATTGATTTTAAGGTTTGTTAATATTGATAATGGTTATGTAACACATTGCTCAAGGGCATGCGAGTATCGTGCGTTTCTTGCAACAGGATGTTATGCACCGGAATCTTCTTCAAGGAATTCCTTTAACCATGGTTCAAAGAAATAGCTAATTTCAAGTGAATCTTTCCTGAATTTTTCTAAACCCTTGGGAGTAAAAACATTAACCCCTTTATATGTTCGCTTAGATTTTTTCAGATCAGAAAGAAAAAATGCATGGGCAACTCCGTTTCTAAGGTCATTTATTGCAGTTATTTTGCTAGTTATTGATCTTGGTATATTCTTAAAGGTTTTGACAATTGACAATTTTTGTAACAAGTACATGTTTTGCAGTATCATATGAAATGTGCGGAAGCGTTTTGTTCTTCTCACATTACGCAGCTTATTGCCAGATCCAAACACGTGCTCAATTAACAAGAAATCTAGATGGGAGTCTATCATTGTGTATTCTAAAATAATTTCACTTCTTACCACCTGATCAATCATTGTTCTAAGAACTGGGACTACGGCATCAGACTCTTCATCTGCAATATGAAATATGCGATCAGGATTCAATGCACATTTTTCAAGTATTTTTTCATAGTCGAGTAGGATGCGAGATTGATAATTCGTGAGTTTCTGTTTTCCTTTGGCCATTTATTTATCTCGCTGTTATTTCAAATATTAAAAAAGGGTACAGATTTATTTTTGTTTTCTATGTCAACATAACTCCCGATACACTGAACATTTAAACAGCCTTCAATAGTCAAACATAGCGATAACACCGCCAAAAAAGTACTTCACGAAATTGTTATCATAATCAGGAGTAACAGGAAATGAATTTTTGTGAAATAAAATCAAGATGCTGGCACGTTATCTAAACTCGGAATTCTTTTATGTTACTAATGATTATGTAACGCCCTTGCTCACGTGCACATCCAATCTTGAATTTTATACATAACGTTGCTAATCAGCAGCGCGGCTTTTTGCGTCGGCTGAATTAGCCTTGTTAGGCCTTGTCTTCATATAACTCGATAGGATGTTTCTGAAAGCACTATTTCCCATGCTCTAATCCTCCCAAGAAATTCATCTACAGAAATACGATTCAATTCTTGTTTACTGGAAGGACCCACCACAATTAATCCACTCAACCATTCCCCTATACATTTCCTGTCCGTTAAAGGGGGAGTTTTATCGTTTGGTAATGAGAAAGGAAGCTTAGCAAATGGAATTATTGCATCTGTTGAAACTCGGAAATCTGTGGTGCCCGCATAAGAGACTATACGCCATTCCTTCTCCTCCTTGAATGATGGATGTTTTATAATTGGCTCAATATTCGTGAGATTCTCGCACATTTCATTGCATATTTTTGCTATAGCATCGGGGTCACCTTGATGTTCATTTTTATGAAAGCTTTGAAGTGCAGGGTCACAAATAGGTTTGAGAAGATGTAATTGAGACTGATTGTCATATAGACAGCGTTTTAAATTGTAATTTTGCACTTTGCATATTTCATCTATCTCTGATTTTTTGAAACCTAATGCAAATCCACCAGATTTAGGGCAGTAGGCGCGCCACTGGCTCAATAAGTCTCCATCTTCTGATAAAGAGAAGACAAAAGGATAAAATTTAACGGAAAGTTCGTGTTTAAGAATATCAAGAATGAGGTATAGGTCTTGATGTCCTTTAAGAGACTTTTCAAATAAGGACAACACAAGTCTTGATGAGAAATGTATTTCCTCAGAATCGTTTAAGAATCTTGAGTCGGTAGCCCAAACAGTTTGATCTTTGAATATTCCATATAATCCCTCTGCTGATGTATAGTGAAATAAATATTCAGGGTCTTCATGATTCATAATATCCTATCCGATTAAGCTTTATAATTCCAGTTATCGAATTGACTGTCAATTAACCTAAATGGTCTCTGCCTAAGCTCAGATGGCGATGCGTCACCTGGATCGTTTTGTTGTGCTTTAATCTTTTCCTGCAAAAGACGTGTTTCGAGTCTGGCACGAAATTGTGACTTTGGTGTTTGTCAATATTACTCATGATTATTTAACGTTAAGCTCACAAGCTGCGCCACTCAACTTTCGGAAAATTGAACGGCGTTTCTCGCAGTCTGGTGCAGTGTCTAGTTCGGTGATTTTCTCTGTATTAATAAAAGTTATCCATTGCAGTTCTCGTGATTTCAATAATTGCAACAAGCACAGGGAGATTAGCAGATATTCCAAATTTAGAAATAGTTGACGTGTTAAATGGCCAAGTCGGCAATTGCTTTGTTTCATTATAGATTTTCAATACGTTATCTTTCTGTTCAATGATTTCGTCAATATCTTTAGAAAATGAATCAAAACCCCCTGCAAGTTTATCAATGAGCACATCATTAATGGACTTCTGCATAAGTGAAAGATGTTCCATTAGATTTATTTTTTTTGTCAACATTGCTTTGTGAGGTTGAGATAGCGGCAGAAAGAATACAACATACAATGCCATAATTTGAATAAATACTCCGCCCGCAAATGGCATGGTGACTCCATGTGTATGATATAGGGCAAAGGAGTTTAAAAATGTAAACAAAACGCCCCCATTAAACCTTAATGACATTTTACCAAGATTCCCCATTCCGCCTGCTCCATCTGGATGTAACGGTTGTAGGTTTAACATGTCATTTTTTTCTACAACTTTAAATACATGACGCAGCCACGCAATAATAATTACTAAGCGATAAAATATGTAAGGAAAAACTATGCCCCACCAAAATATAAAGAAAACTAGTTGACCACAATACCCCCAAGCGTGTTGAATCGAATCATAAACATCGTGCCCATATATTGGTATCGGATTAATCCTGTTGATTGCATTGATTACAACACAACATAAACCTAAAGCTGTGAAAGAAATTCCAATAGAAAATCTAAATTTTTTGTTTGGATTATAGCCTTTTAGATAATCTGGACTAACTGTTTTTCCTAATACATCTTTTCTATCAATTATGGAATCGAGGGAATTGACGAAAATTTTAAATAAATGAAATCCGCGAAGAAAAAAATGAAGTGTAAGTGGAAAGATAATAGTGTTTGCAATATTGCTATAATGTTCTAGAATTCCTACACTGTCCCCTTCAAGAAATAGACTATTGTCAATCCAAGCACACAAATATGGCAAAGCAGATAGCAAGAATGTAAAAGATATGATTCTACCTTCAGGTAGTTTTTCTTGGAAAATCATTTGATAAGCACCACACTCTCATGTTTTGGGGCTATATTTTAGGTAACCGAACTTATATATATTGAACGGAATCTTGTTTTACCCCTTTTTTGACTGCTTTAACGACCCCGTATAAGACGCTTATTTGATGGCAAAAACGGAAATTACAAAATGCGTGACAAATTACATCACTTAAAATAACCTTTGATAACATCAGCAAATCAACGACTCGCAAAAGTAAGGATTAGCGATAAGAATCCGAACTGTCACGGCCCATTAATCTCTGAACATCGGCCATATTTAAGATGCTGGCACGCAAACTTAACTCTGAAGAATCTTAGTATTACTCATTATAATAGTAACGAATAGTAAAGGACTTGGTTTCAGCTGCCCTAGACAGAAGCAGTGAATTTCTAAAATAGAATGAATCTAGACTAAGGCCTAAAACCATAATAAGCCAGCCGCTGCCTCAGGTCAGCTAGAAATCTGGGTTAGACGATAGCAACCTTATATAACTTAGAAATACATTCTTAACGTTGCCAATGCTCGGTTAATATTACAAATTCAGAAATATACTTAGAATTTTTTTCTAAAAACGGAAGAAATTTACTTATATATTGTTCAAGTATTTGTTGATCAAATTTAATGTATAGAATCCCAACTACTTTAGAATCTTTTTCAAAAGATATTATAACTTTATTAGAAATATCTTCTATAGTATGCGGCACATTTCGAAGTACTGAAACTTTTTCCAGTTTGTTTTCTTGATCTTCTAATTTTGATAAGATGTCCATTCTAAAAAGATAACCTTGTTTAAGCGACATTCCTAAAGGGATATAATGACCAATATTAATCTTTGCTTTACCATCCATAGAAATTTGAAAAATTCTATTAAATGACTTTCGCGTTGAAGATACAAATACAGAAATAGAAGAATTAACATTGAATTTATGCTTTATACTACTTTGGATTTCTTTTGACCTATCAATAAAATGTCTTTTTTTAATATGATTTTTAAAGGAGTCCCGAATTAGTGATTCTCTAATTATTAAAGGAAAAATACCTATTAATAAGCCAGATAAATAAATATACCATTCGGAAAAATCAACACCTGAACGATTTATTATAAATGTTAATAATATTGAAAGCCCTGAACTTATTGCTCCCCATCGTTTTCTTCCAGTTAGAAAACTTATGATAAAACTTTCATTGTTTTTTTCTTCATTAAACATTTTTAGCCCTCCAGACGGCTGCGGATCGCTGCTGTCCAAGTCATTCCCGCTAGAATGGCACCATATGATTCATCAGGTCGTATTAGAAATGCAGAAACCATCGCTCCGGCCAAAACTGATATTAAAAGTTTCAATATTATAATTAATAAAACACGCAAAACACTTGATAAATGATAAACATCTTCTGATTGATTTACCATGCTAGCTTGAATGTCTGGTAAAGCTCCATAAACTTGATACATCAATAATAAAAGTGCACCTAAACCTCCAAAAAAAAGATCCCTATGAAGGTTTGGTAATTCTGAAAGTAATTTAATGGGGTCCATTTCTTAATTATTTTTTCTCTATTTGAAATACCAAGGCTCACCTGTGGCAGGAAGCGAAGCTGAAGGCCATCCACGTGCAACCTCTGGTTATATTATAGGTGCTTTTCTAATTCCTTAAGTGCAATAATCTTGCTTGTCAATATTTTCAAATCTCTTCCTGAATGATGACCTATGGTAACATTATTAAATCAGCACACCTGAAGAATCAATGTTAGCCATAAGACCTGCAAATAATTTCTTAACAAAATTGTTACCATAATCAAATGTACTTTTGAATTATTTTTAGCGAATGCCGGTTTTCTTGTTTGGCACGAAACTTTGATTTTGTATTTTGTTAAAGTTAATTCTGATTATTTAAATTATCTGGCTTAAAGATTCAATCCATTCACTAACATTAAATGATTGGTAAACTCCCTTAGCTGTATCAAATAATTCCTTTGTCATCTTGACGTTACCAAGACAATTTTTTGCATTCTGAAGCCATTTTGATATTCGATTTGTATCGGGGCTTTCTTCGTCTTCAAGTTCACCTTTAACCTTTTCAAGTTCAACCACTGCTTTTTGAGCTGCCTGATTGTCTGAAGTTGTCTTTATCAGCTCAATTAACTTTGCCAGTTCGTCGATTTGATTTTTTCGTTCATTAAATGAGTTTGAGATACTAACAGAATTGTCATTAGATATTTGGGTAAGCTGATTGTATTCACCCTGAACAACATTTTGCGCCCCAGGTGCATTATAAGATCGTGATTCCAATTGACCACCTGTTTGCACAATGACGGGAGGTGCAGAATGAAAACCACTTTGAAGGGGTGCAGCTTTTAACAGTTTTTCATAATATTCAATTGTATGTTTGGATAAATTGTAACTATGTTGCAAAAAATTAACTCGATTTTTCAGACAAGTTAAAAGAAGGGCATGCTCTTCATCTGACACTATTACCGGTAAATCATCTAATGGCTCACCTGATTCTACTTTTCTTAAATACTCATTAAAGTCATTTCGAACTCTATCCGTACTTACCGAAATACCAGAGTCAAGTATTGTGAATTTAAATTTAAACTCCGGCTCGTGTGACGAATCTACAGAAAAAGAAACTTTATACCCTCGTATTTTGGCATAATCTTCGAACCCCTTTAAGAAATCGTGAAATAGGGATCTATGTTTTTCGGGAATATCTATTGTAATAAATCCCCCATAATTGTTCTGATTGTTTGTTTGATTTCCTATTTCTTCAAGGGTTCCTTTTTGAAGGGACAATTCACGTCTGTTACGTTGCAAGTCTCTTCTCCACATCATTAGGAAAAAAAATCCCAAAACAACTGCCATCATCAAGATGGTCGTATTCATAAGCTCAGTAAAAGTTGTATCATACATTTTGTATTTCCTTTGTTATGGAAACATATAATTATTATACGGAATGTCGTATTTTGTTATGCTCCCAACATTTTGCGACAAGTCGTATATTATAAACATATTAATGTTATGCAACACAGTTCAAAGGAAGTGCCAATTCAACAAATTTATAGAGTCAGTCTATGTCAATATAACACCCAGCACACTGAACATTTCAGCATCCTTTAAAAGTCAACAGTAGCGATAAACATCTGGCCTGGACACTACCCAAAAAGATTTTGATATTATCTATCGTACTATTAACAGGCGGGAATTTCAATGTTATCTTGAAAATCACAACTTGCATTAAAGTCACGTTCTGATTTTCACATTTTTAAATTTCATGATATCGTGTTATTCAAAAAAAAAGCTGTCCGGAATTTCCGGATAGTTCATTCAACATTTTTTACGCCTTCGTCTTGAACTGTTGCAAATTTTACAACAACTGACCTGTCCTGATTTAACTTGTCATCACCTTATTTAGCATTGTTTTGAAAAAGTTTTGTAGTGCTGATTTTTTTAAAGTACGAAGTATGGTACTATAAGATTTTTTTTCATTAAACAATCTATTTTAGTAATAATTTTATTTTTACTAAATAGTTATTACTTTTTCAATGAATTATTAAACCAATGACAACTTTTTAATATGATTTGCATTGACAAGTCTATATTATGTATTTTATTGTTCTATTTTTTTAGAAAGCACATTATTAAACAAGTTACTATAGCAGGATGAATGAACAAGAAACCGTATTCATCGGACTCGGCACCAACCTGGGAGACCGGGAAAAAAATCTGCGCCAGGCTCTTGAGCACATACAAGCATTTATAGACATAGAAAGAAGCTCATCTATCTATGAGACTGAACCGGTCGGCTATGAAGACCAGGACTGGTTTTTAAATATGGTGGTTGAGGGGCACACAAGGCTTTCACCTCTGCAGCTGCTCAGAAAGCTCCAGGAAATAGAAAACAGGATAGGCCGCAAGCGTACAATCAAGAACGGCCCCCGAATAATTGATTTGGATATTCTGTTTTATTCTGATAAAGTATTAACCGCTGAGAATTTAATAATACCGCACCCGGCAATACAAAATCGCAGCTTTGTGCTTACCCCCCTGCATGAAATTGAACCTGATTTTGTGCACCCGAAGCTTAACCGGGATATAAAAAGTCTGTTTGAAACACTCAGCCAGGATAAACATGTTAAAAAATGGATAAAAAAAGAGTAACAGAGTTAATCCGGGAATTAATCCAGGAAATTGACAAACACCCTGACCGGGAAGGACTGGAGGATACCCCTCAAAGGGTAGCCCAATCTTTTGAGAAGCTCTTTGGCGGTTATCATAAAGACTTAAACGGCCTGGTGACCAAATTTGAAGGCGAAGACTATGATGAGATGATCATCTGCAAAAATATCGACTTCTACTCAACCTGCGAACATCATATGCTGCCCTTCTTCGGTAAAGCTCATATCGGCTACCT
Organism: Thermodesulfobacteriota bacterium; assembly: GCA_028278025.1. Classification (GTDB taxonomy): domain Bacteria; phylum Desulfobacterota; class WTBG01; order CAIYCZ01; family CAIRTM01; genus JANQFE01. The sequence continues at coordinate 8,595 of JANQFE010000045.1, forward strand.
GCCCAATAAAAAAATTATCGGCATCTCCAAACTTCCCCGAATCGTAGAAATATATGCCCGGCGGTTGCAAAATCAGGAACGTCTGACCATGCAGGTTGCCAAAACGATCAATAAACTTGTGAAACCGAAGGGGGTCGGCGTGGTCATTGAAGCCCAGCACCTGTGCATGATGGCCCGCGGCGTGGAAAAGCAAAATACCATTATGACAACATCTTCCTTTATCGATGCATTCAGGGCCAGTGAAAAAACCCGCAGTGAATTTTTGAAACTAATTGGATGATCTTACTTATAGACAACTACGATTCCTTCACCTACAATCTCTACCAGCAGCTGGAATCCCTGGGGGCCGAAACAACGGTAGCGGCCCATGACAACATCACCATCAAGGAAATCAAAAAACTGAAACCTGCCCGGATTGTTATCTCCCCAGGCCCCAAACGCCCTGCCGACAGCGGCATCAGCATGCCGGTTATTAAAAATTTTTACAAAACAATCCCCATCCTGGGTGTGTGCCTGGGGCATGAGTGTATCGGTGAGGTGTTCGGCTCCCGGGTGGTACATGCCAAAAAAATTCTTCACGGAAAAACCTCCAAAATTTATCACGGCGGCAACGGCATCTTCAAAGGATTGCCGAACCCCTTTGAGGCTGCCCGGTATCACTCCCTGGTGATTGACCGCGCACCGGACAATTTCACCTTAGCAGCCTGGGACCGCACCAAAGAAGTCATGGCCATCAGCCATAACACCTATCCCCTGCACGGTATTCAATTTCATCCCGAATCTTTTATGACAAGAACAGGTGATACGATCATAAGAAATTTCTTACATGAAGATTAAAAAAATACAATTACATCCGATTGATTTTTTCCTGAAGCTGAGCAACGAAAAAAATATCTGCTTTTTTAAAAGCACAACTAAAGAGGGCTGGGGCACACTCATTGCCTTTAACCCCGCTGATACGTTTTCATCCAAAAACGGCAGCAGCAACAGGTTTAATGCATTTATACAACGCAATACACAGCAAGGCCGCAAGCTGGTCGGCTATATTTCATATGATATCGGCTACGGGCTTCATCACATCAAAAAAACAGCCCGCGATGACCTGCAGCTTCCCGATATCTGCTTCTATGCATTTGAGAATTTTATACTCTTTAAAAATAAGATTGCAGAGATTCACTATACGGATCCCGGCTTCCCCGAAACCGTTACGGCAATCAGCCGGCGCAAAAAACAAAACACCTCTGCAGCAAAAAGTGAAAACTTCACACCTGCAATCACACAAGCCCGGTATGAACGGGCTTACAAAAAAATTAAAAAGTATATATTTGAAGGCGACATCTATCAGATCAACCTGACCCATCGGCTGGAAGCACGTACCAGCCTGCCTGCGCGTATCCTTTTCACTAAAGTAATTAAGGCAAACCCTGTTGATTTCCTGGCATATATTGAAGGGGACGGCTTTGAAATACTGAGCGCCTCCCCGGAACGGTTTGTTAAAGTGAAAAACCGCACAATTGAGACCTGTCCCATCAAAGGCACCCGTCCCCGCGGCAGAACCCCGCACAGTGATCTGAAATACAAAAAAGAGCTGCTGGAAAATAAAAAGGAGGCGGCCGAGCTCAATATGATAACTGATCTGCTCAGAAATGATCTGGGTAAAGTCTGTGAAACCGATAGCGTAAAGGTAACCGGCAACAGGCTTTTGAGCAGGTGTCCCACCGTCTGGCACACCTATTCTAAAATTACCGGTAAAATTGCCAAGCAGTTCACCCCCGTTGATGCGCTTATCTCCATGCTGCCCGGGGGATCAATAACGGGCTGCCCCAAGAAACATGCTATGGAGATCATAGATGAGCTGGAGCCGACCACCAGGTCTGTTTATACCGGGGTTATCGGCTGCATCGAGCCCAACCTGGATCTGGATTTCAGCATCGCAATCAGGACGATTATCAAAAAAGACGACCGGCTGTACCTGCAGGTCGGCGGCGGGATCGTGTATGACTCACGGGAAAAGGCCGAGTTTAAAGAGACCCTGGATAAAGCCAAATCATTTATGAAAATATTGTAGATATCATCAAGGGGCTAAAAGATATCCACCACATCACGTTCCTCTACTCCTTTAATCTACAGGGGGCCTGCCTTTTTCCGGGGGGTAGTATTTACCTCCCTTTTTATGTTCCTTTCCGTCAAATTTCCTTCTAAATTTTTTAGACCTCGCCTTTATTTTTTCAATATTTAGATCAAATTGTTGCTGCTGGTCTTCATCCAGAAGCGCCCTGATTTCCCGGCGGGTCTGCTCAAATACTTTTTTCAGCTCGGGCTTTATCTTTTTCCTAAGCCCCCGCATTCTGTTTCGGGCCTGATCGAGAATCTGCTCTATCTGTATGCGCTGCTGCTCGCTTAAATCAATATCCCTGGCAATTTTTTCCAGACGCAGCGGCGGACCGGGAGGCGGGGGGAAATGCTCGACATCCTTAAAAAACGGAACCGGTGGACCCTTTATATACAGAAACGTGCCCAGGGCGCCGATACCTGCAAAAAAACCGATAACAAAAACCAGGATTATAACTATGCCCGCCTTAAGCATTGTTCTAGTAGTCTTCATAGTGCACCTCTTCTATAAAAACCGATGACAAAACCAGATCAGTATGTACCTGCATATTTTCCTCAGAAAACATAATATCCTCGATAGTAAGCACTGCATTGCTTTGAGAAGTATCTTTGGAAACATATGCCAGAGTGCCTGTCAGAAAAAGCAATAGTGCCGCCATTATCGGCACCAGACGCACGCCTGCCTGCAGCAGCACGTCTGAGATCATACTTTGTTTGTTCCCGGCTTCATGCGCTATAATTTTTTGCCGGATCCCTGAAAAAAACCTCTCTGAAGGCCCCGGCGTGTCAACATCATAGGACTTTTGCAAGAGTGAGGACAAGTTGCCGGTGTATGCAAACTGCCGACAGACAGAACATGTTTTCAGATGCGCTTCTATCTCGTGCAGCTCCTTCCTGCTCAACAAAGCACCCTTCGCAGACGTTTCCCATTTCTTGCGTACATACGTGCATGTGCGTTTCATAGCGTAACAGCCTTTTTTAAATAAACAGATTCTTTTTTGCCGGATAAACCGGTTAGGGCTTTTACTGCCCGTTTGCGGGCACGAAAATTAGACACTTTGATATTAACTTGTGACAGCCCCATGGCCTGGGCCGCTTCTTTTATGCTCAGGCCCTCAACCGCTGTCAGCATCAAAACCATTCGCTCTTTGGGTGACAGCCTGTCCAGAACCTGGTCCATGATATCCCGCAACAGTAGTTTTTTTTCGGGGCTGCAGGAGTCCGGATTGTTGGGGGCCGCACATATAGTATCCAGCAGGGCATACTGTTTAGTTGAAAAATCACTTTCAGGATAATCCCTGCGGCTTTTTTGTTTTTTAAGCTCGCGATAGCACATCCGCACTGCTATTACGGCAAGCCAGTTTGCAAAGGGGCTTGCCTGGCTGTATGTTCTTAAAGAGGTGTACGCTTTCATAAAAACATCCTGGGCTATATCTTCTACAGTCGGCCTGTCCCGAAAAAAGCGGCAGATAATCTGAAATACCTTCTGCCAGTGCCGTTTAACGAGCAGGTCAAATGCTTCCCGCTGGCCGGCAAGTGTTCTTTTTACCAAACCGATATCATCATCGTGCACATTCATATTTTTTTAATTATATATCGAATAGAGGTCAGTTCAACTACTTTATAGTGTAACGTACTCACAGGAGCGGGAGAAACAAAGGGGGGGTGCGCCCCCCTTTGTTATAAGGCTACACACTGCATGGCTATCTTCGTCCGCGGCGGCCCTTGCCCCCGCTGCCCTGCTGCTTGCACTCCTCAATCTTATCGAGTAACAGCTGGCGCTGCTCAGGTGTTACTATCTGGGAGACGGCCATTTGCGACTGCAACTTAATGGTCCCGATCCGGGATTTGAGCTCAACCACTTCTGCTATTTTAGCTGCAACTTCAGTTTCATCAATCTCTTCAGCCAGGAGTGCTTTATAAAGCTCAACGGCTATAATCTGTTCTACAAGTGGTTCAATCTGATTGCAGGTTTCATTTTTAAGCTCTTCCATGGCTGCCTGCTGATCGACTGACAGACCAAGCTCCTGCACGGCTTTCTGCATGCACTTGGGATTGGGCCTTTGACGCTCGAAATCACAAGGGGGCCCGTGAAATCCTTTTGCAAAACAGAGCTGACATAATGCCGGTCCTAAAAACAAAACTGCTGCTATTACTGATACTACCTTCTTTGACATACTGTAACCTCCTTCTAATGTTTTATTATTTGTACCAGGTCGACCTTTTCATAAATAAAGACTTCAATCAGTACGAAAAGGTTACAACAAGGTTAATAATTCTCACATTTTTTTAATTCAGATTGACCGCATCTGACAAAACCATAAGCTAAACTTATTGCTAAAAAAGAAACAATTTTATTGAAAAACATAACTACTGAAAAAATAGTTGTTTTTTAGGCAAAAGGTACGCTATATACATTCCCGAGGAGGGCCGCGCATGACCGGAAAGATTATCACACCTTGTATCACCATTGCGGTGCAACACCACACTCGGGGAAGAACATCCCGGCAATTACAGCACCAACCCTTGCGGCAGCGATTCAATTGTCAACCCAGACAGTCCTGCGGAAAGCACCTACAACTCAAAAAGCACAGCAGATGCGGCAGCCTCTTATCACCCGGCAGTATCAACTACTCGTTCGACACCGGGAGGCCCTATCCTCCTGAGATTTCGAATAATCCGTACGGCAGTGGGCTGCAGATATATGGGAAATAAAAGAAAAGAAACGGTACGGCTAAAAGCTGACAGTTGGATATAGTTACAATATGCATTTAATAAATGCCTGACACCAAATTGACCAAATGAGCACTGTTTTCTTTATATTATATAAAGAATTCCTTCAAAACCCCCTGATTCTTTATATGATATTAAGAATGTGCCGTTTCATTTTATAGGAAAAAACAAATAACCATATATTTAAAATTAAAATGGATTCAACCAGCGTAACAATCGGGCCTCGTTTTGTAAAACAAAATGCTGCAGGGTTACGGCCTTTTCAGTCCGAGACATTACGTGCAGTTAAGGATTGCTTGCATAAATTAATATTTGTAGAAGCTCCTGTCGGTGCCGGCAAGAGCTTCGTTTTTAAACTCATCGCAGAGGAACCTGCCTTTCAGAACATTCCGGTTATTTTGACATATCCAACGAAAATATTGCTGGATACACAAGTAGAATCTCTAAAGAAACATTTTAATAACAGCGCTGTCTGGCCTGACGATTCTGATATTTTCCCGATTGATTCTAAGAATGCAATAAATATTTTAAAGTATTCCACAGATTCGCTGGTCCAATATATTAAGGAATCACCGGAGAGATTTGAAGCCTTCAAAAACAAGGGTGAGTTGCTACGGTCAGGACTTTTTGCATTAACATATGGAAAAAGACAACTTTTTGTTACGACACCCGATGTATTGTGGCTGATTTATTCGATGAAATATCGTGGAGCAAAAATATTACAGGCCCAGCTAAATTCCGCGCTGGTTTTTTTTGATGAGTTTCACACATATGCCAACCTGTATAATTTTTATGGTTTGCTTGATAATCTACTGTTTAAATCGAAGGTAAACAAGATTGTTTTGCTGTCTGCAACGCCGTATTTGAAACAGGAAGCATGGTCTGAGTTTGAAAAAAAAGTCAATCAAAAACAAATTCCTGTTAGGCATGTGGATTTCGGTAAATCCGAAGCAGATAATGATGGAGCCGTGTTTAATTTTCCTCTTCATCTTAATCTGCGAAATTTTAAATATACCGATCGTCATCTTTTACTGAAAAATATCTCTGAGATACTCGATTGTATTCAAACGCCCGCAGCGATTATATTCGATTCCATTTTCAGGTTGAAGCACCTTAAAAAAGAGATTGAAAAAGCACATTCAGGTTTCGTTTTTCGCGAATGGAGCGGCATGCAAAAGGATACCGACATCCCTGACCTTATTGAACGCCAAGCAAAAGTTATTGTCCTTGGCACATCAGCAATTGAAGTGGGTGTCAATATGAAATTCCGTTCCCTGATTACTGAATCGTCGACATGGGCAAGTGCTATTCAGAGAATCGGACGTGTCGGAAGAATCCCTTATTTGCCGGACGGCGGCATTATGGCAAACGCAGGCCATGTGTATCTTTTTATCAACTCACGGGATACAATGCTGAGCTTAAAAAACGCTCAAGAATTGTCAAGAAACGAATTTGAAAGCATTCTGCAGGATACGCTGCGAGATAGTGTGGGCGGCATGTCCGGGGGTGAGCTGTTTCGCGGTGACAGCTATCAGTTCATAATTATCGACTCATATCTTGAGAGGCCCCTGATCTATTCACAGACGCTTTTTTCCATGTACGAGATAGACGAATCACGTATCATGGAATTTTATGGAACAGAATCGGAAAAAATAGATATTATAAAAAGGACTGGTGTTACGGATAAAGGAGTGATTGAAGAAATTATTCTAAGGGACAGGCTGGTTCCGATCTGGGGAATTATTAAGTCGGATGGTCTGAGACAAACATATGACCGTATAACGGACACTCACAAGAGCGGCGACCCTGAAGAAGTGACCATTTTCACGGAATCAAACCCTGCAGGATTTCGATTTAGGCGCAGTGGTTTGAAATCTTCAAATACATATCCTGAGGACAGTTTATGGTGATATTAAGTCTTGACTTAATAGAAAAAATAAATAAACTTATTTATAAATAAACTTATTTATTTTCTGTATTAAAATGATTCCGACCAGTTATCCTGTCAGCGGCGATGATTTTATAAACAGGCGAGAAATCATGGAAAAACTCTTCCTGGCATTCAATTCTCGCCAGAATGTTGCCCTTGTTGGTTTGCGAAGAACGGGGAAAACATCCATAGCTAAAGAGCTGTTGAGGGACCTTTGTGAACGGGAGAAGAAGAAAACGGTAAAACTGATATTCGATGTTCAGGAAAACGCCGGCGCGCCCGGCAGGTTTGCATACCGCCTGCTTATCTCGTTCCTGCGGGCTTTTAAAGAGGAAATGTTTCCCCGCCATGTCCTTGAAACACAGCCGGGCGATTTGCTTGAAATTGCCTCGCACATAGACAGCACAAGCCTTGATCAGCTCTCAAGATTTTTAACAGCCTATTTCCCGCCTTCAAATGCAGATAATGAGCGCACTGTTTTCGAGAGGATATGGCGCTTTCTGGATGAGTTCGCCGTCGAACAGGATATTCAGGTAGCCCTCGTCCTTGATGAGTTCCAGTCAATCAAAGCACTGCAAGCCTACAGGCAATGCAAGGATATTTTAGGATTACTCCAGGGTATTATATCTTCATCTCAGCGACACATATGGTATTTGTTCACCGGTTCGATGGTCAGTATGATGGATGAAATCATCGAGGGATCAAAATCACCCTTTTACGGCAGAGTACAGCGTCTTGATGTGGGAAGTTTTACAAAGGAAGACACAATCATTCTGGCAGAAAAAACCTCTCAAAAACAGTTCAGTGGTGAAGCCATTGAGCTGCTTTGGTTGTTATCGGGGGGTATACCCTATTACATATTGGCAATTGTAAATGAGGCTGTTCATATCAGCCAGCGGGCAAGATTCATATCCAGATCAGACATTGAAAACTCTTTTGTTAAGAGCCTTACAAGAGGTGAACTGGGGTCGCATTGTAATTATCTCTTAAACATCTCTCTGGAACGATCTAAAAAATCAGCTTTACTAAAAGAGGTTATAAAGCTGCTCGCATTCGAGCCCCTTCCTCCCGGCGAGCTGGCAAAAAAACTTCGAAAAGAAATCGGCTATACATCCCTTCCTCTGAGAAATTTACAGAATATGGACTTGGTCAGGAAAGAGGGAAAAACATATAAAATTGTCGATTCCATTCTTGCCATGTGGCTGAAATATGTTTACTCCTTTGAGGAGCCTTTCCTTGACAAAATACAAAAAGATGTCGACCGAAACTACAATGAATATATTGCGAAGCTGAAAAAAGAGCGCGGTTTCCTTTTTGAAAGTTATGTACGGGAGCTGCTGGGAAAGTTCGATGGAACCCGTTTGGAAAAAAAGGTTTTGCCACGATTTGCGTCAGTCGATTCAATCAATATTTTTGATGACGCGGGAATGGTTTTCGACAAGCCGAGCAATGTTGAAATCGACGCATTGTGCATTGGGTATGAAAACTGGCTATGCGAATTCAGGTTTCGGGGAAAAACTGTGGGCAGCAAGGATATAAAAATCCTTTCCCGAAAAAAAGAGCTTGTCGAAAAAAAATTAAATCTAAAAATACAAAAGCAGGTGTTTGTCTCCATGTCCGGATTCAGCCATAGTGTTTTGAAACAGCGCACTGTGTGGTGTGTTGGTCAAGCTGCATTGAACACTCTTTTAAAGAACTTCAGTATGCGCCGGTTGGATCGGCAGGAAGAGGAATAAACGATGGATCAGCAGCAGGCCGTTCAGATACTCAAGCCTCTTATGTGGAAAGTCGGCAAATCAAACGGCGAGCAGCTCTGGATGCATCAGTTCACGGTCTGGCATGTTTTCAGACAGATGTCGGATATCGGCGCTTTCCCGGCCCTGGAGAAGGAAAAGAGAGAGCTTCTGGAGCTGGCCTGTCTCCTGCATGATGTAAAAAAAAGCACTCCCTGGAACCAGATGGTGATTTCCGGTGAAACCGATGCAGACACATTGCTCGGCACCTATCTCAGCTGGTGGCACGGCAAAGGCGTTTCGATTGATGCGCGCGAGAAGGTTGCTGTTAAAGCCCTGTTTTCACGCGGCCGGACAGACCATCAGATTGAGACAGAGCGCGACCTCGAATTTTTTTTAAAAGACTATTTAAACCGGGTTAAAGCCTCTATTCCATTTGAACTGAATGACGGCCGGATCAGAACGGTTTTTGATCTTATCAAACATCATTTTCTCAAAGAGGAAGATATATCCACCTCGGATGTGCCGGGATTCGGCAGCAACCTGTATACCCTGAAGCTCTGTGATCGTTTGGCCTCCATGGAGTCAATTGATCCGGCCGTGATACATGAGTTAAGAAACATAAATCGGCTTGGACGCAGGATTTTCGATGTTACGTATTTCACCATATCACGGCCGTTCGGGCCATTTACCGCTCTTGTATCTGATGTAGTGTTTGAAAGTTACCGGCAGTGCGGCTGGCAGCCCCTCCTTTACTTCGAAGGCGGTGGTGTCCTGGTGGGAAAGGGAGAAACAGAGCTGCCTGATAAAACAGCGATACTCAAAAAATTAAATGAACAGTTTCTTGAGAAGTCTTTAGATGCGGCACCCCTGCAGTTCGGCAGAAAGTCTGTGCTTGAGGGAATGGCCGGGGACTATGTGCATACATTTTTAAAAGTCAAAAAAGACGAGCTTCTCAGGAAATTTAATGAAGCAGATGGTGGTATCGCCTTTTTTAAACTGCTCACCGAGATAGTGGACAGATGCGGATACAACACCAGAACAGAACGGGAGAAACGGCCCGCTCTCGATGTGCTGTTCGGCTTGACGGGAGGAACCCGAGGCATTCCTCTGGCAGGCCCAAAATGGGAGCACTATAGAAACGAACATCTGCCTTATAAAGCCGATGGGTCAGGTAAGGTCGATAAGCAAGGGGCTATCTCACATGTTTTTAATTGTTTAAATATTCAAGAGGCGATCCCGGAAAAGTTGTTTGAAGAATTGAATATTGCTGACGCGCCACTCAAAGACTGCACCTCGCGGGTACTTTTTGATGTTTTAGCAGGGTTGGCCGTCCAATATGAACGAGAGGGTGAAGCTGCGTTGCAGACCTATTTTGATGAGATCATCTCAATAGAGGAAGAGAAAAATTTTAGAAGCATTACCTTAAATCGTTTTGAGCAGTATAAAGCCTACAAACGGAATCCGTCTGACACAACAACAGGGGTGTGTGAGATATGTGGCTGCACCATAACACAGAAACCGGGCGCCGACTTTGCAAAAGGGCAAATCCAGGCGTTTACCCAGATCAAAGCAAGACCGGACGTGCCTCGAAAAATTTGCCCCTTCTGTGCATATGACAACAGCATCATGCGGCAAGGAGTCGGGAAGTGGATACCTGTTTATGTGAAGGTGTATACAAAAGTCCCGATGATTTTCCGGGAAGAAATCACTGAAATAATCAAGGTTCTTAAAGACGGCATCATCCGGCTCCAGAATATTGAAAGCATGGAGAAGCGCTGGGGACTCTTATTTCCGTCCGTTGACATCCCTGTGGCTTCAAGCGATTACGATGTCCTGGAATATGTGGCAACATCGGACAGGGGTGAAATGATCCTTCGGCTTGAATCCGTAGACGCTAAGAAATACAGCCCGAAGGATATGCAGGCAAAATATGAACCACTGTATCACCTTCTCAATCTGCTCGGTTTTCGGGTCAGCATCGGCAGGGAAGAGCAGGTTGGCCTTTTTGGTGAAACGATACTCGGCACAGAGAGCGACTATTTAAAATCACTTGCCGTTGTTCTGTTAAGCTCTGCTGTTGATAAAATGCGGAAATATCTTTTTGCAAAAGATCTCATTGCCAAATCACCAAGCGTTGCGGTTGCCTATGCAGGGCAGGAGGAAAAAGATCGAAAGGGGAATAGCTATTTTAGGCTTTCGGATGAATCCGCCGAAAAATTTTTTGAATATATATATACGTCGAATATTAATTTATTTAGATTGAATGGGGGAGGTGGCTATCTTATGAAAAATTTACTTGAAGATGCGGTCTTTTTTGCTGAGGGGATTCCGAAGTTTTGCTGGAGATTCGATGATGAGTGGAAAAAGTGGCATCAAAGCAGCTCCAAACACCTTATTACCAAGCCCCTCAGCCGGGCACTGAATGAAATTTTACAGGGAAGAAGTTTTGATGAGGCCTTTGCAAAGTTTCTTGAACAGCTTAGGGAAAATATTGCTAAAGAGCAATCAGATGAAGCCAAAACAGATGTAACAGAGTTGAATGCCTTTGTTAAGGAAGCAAAATCAAAATTGGAAAAATATTATGAACTGAAACAGAAAAACATTACTGAATTCATAAGGGTGAAAAACGCTCTCCTTTCAACAGTATATGTTTTTAAACGATATGACAATTTAAAGGAGGTAATACAATGACCCTTTTAACAGAGCCGACGATATTGTCCAGGGGTGTTTATCTTCAGCTTGTGGTGAACATAAAACTGCTCGATGATGCGATCATCAGAAGCAATGAGCCGGAAGAAGTTTTGACCTGTAGTTACTCGTCTCTGGGTAATCGCTTTATTATTCCCTGGCGCAAGGTGAAAGGCAAGCTCAGGCGGCTTGTCATGGAGAAACAGCGTGGCTTTGATATTATGCCGGCTTGTCATCTGAAGGATGATTTATGCATGGAATGTCCCTCTTGTTTTTTATTCGGCGGTACAGGTGAAACCTCCAGTAAAAAAGCATCATATAACATTCTTTCCCGGGTTCTCGGAGAAAGTTTTATTTCAAAAACCAAGGTCGGGGAAGTACAGCCATATACCGCTAATGCAGTTGATGAGGTTGATCTAACAACGGGTCAGGCATTGATGACTATCGTGACCGTTCCCAAAGAAACGGAGTTTCTGGGGGTCGTCACGCTTCGCGACCCCACCGCAGCAATGGTTTCTATTGTTGCAGACAACCTGCAACGCCTGACAAGAATCGGGGCAAGCACGCGCGAGTGGGGCCGTGTAAAAACGGAGATACTGGGATACAAAATATCAGACCGTGAAGACCTGACCGCATATGATCTGGTAAACAACGACACTTTGCCGGATGGTCTCGACAAAATCTCCGAATCGAATTTGCCCGATGTTAAAGATTCTTATACAAGTCTTGATCTCGAAGTAAAGAGACTTTTGAATGAACACGGATTAATAAAATGATTCTGTTTAAATATACAATCAGACTGCTTGACCCGCTGTTTTATTCCCGTGAGGGGTTGGGCGCGGCTGTTACGCCGCGGTATATACACGCAACAGCCGTCAACCATGCGGTAGCCTATGCAACCGGGGCGGGCGAGAACCAGCCGTATATAATGTCTGAAGAGAACGGCGGCCGTAATGTTCCCCGTTATAAAAGCTCGCACATAGCCCTTGATTTCTACTTTACGCCTGCCCGCATGAAGGGCAACCCGCGATACATGCCGGAAATTGTGAAGGGAGAACTTGACGGCTTTGTCTGTAAAGGCTATCCGGGTGCCGAAGTCCTGCGGGCTTCGCAAATTTTCTCCCTTGCGCCGGATACGGAATTCGAGGGTTTTGGATATTGTAATGATATGTCTTCTGTTCCTGAGATAATCAGGCTCGGCAGTTTCAGAGGTAAGGCTCGTCTTGCAATTCACTCTGGAAGATTCCTTGGGAAGGCAGAAAACCAAATTGTAGACCACCCGACAGATCCGCTGGTGACCGATACCACACGGGGCACTATGGTCACTATGTTTCCCTATCCCATAATAGAAAACCCGGTATGCAGAACATGCTGTAAAATAAAATTAAAAGGTGAGCGATTCCCCTTTACCATAGCCGTGCCGGTCACCTTTTCTTTTGATGAAACACCCATCAAGGGAGATACTGCTGTGTTTTAATACGGAGTTATGCGGTGGATGCAACCATGCTGATAACAACATTCAAAACCGACCGGACGGTTACCCAGTCAGCGTCTTTTTTTCGGGGCTTTGTTGCCGGCCGATTTCCCGAATCCGTACTCCTGCACCAGCATGACGGACAAAATCTTATATATGCTCATCCCTTGGTTCAATACAAGCTGCTTGATGATTTGATGATTGTTGGAATGTGCGATGGTGCTGAAGCTTTACATAATATTTATAACCGGATTGACAGGATTGTATTAGGTGGGGAAATGTATAATGTAACCGAGAAAAGCATGCACGAAAAAACAGTTGATTTTTCACACTCACCATCATTTGTTTCCTACACCTTCCTCACCCCCTGGCTGGCCCTCAATGAAAACAACTACAAAAAATACCAGCGGCTCGGCACGTGGCAGAAGCGAAAAGAGCTGTTGTCTAAAATCCTGATCGGCAACATACTGTCCATGTCAAAGAGCCTGGGCTATACCGTGCCGGCACCGATCGAGGTAGAGCTGGGGAAACTGCGCGAAGTTCCCACAAAGCTCAAAGGCACGCCCATGATTGGGTTCCTCGGAAGTTTTTCGGTGAACTTCGAGATACCCGATCTGTGGGGCATCGGCAAATCGGTTTCGCGCGGGTTCGGGACTGTGAAAAGAATAAGGAAAGCAGAAAAGCAGGAGTAAAAACGGAGGGGGAGCAATGGGCTTGGCACACGAAGAGCTGAGCAGTGAAATAATCGGTGCTGCAATTGCCGTTCACAGGGAGTTGGGTCCTGGATTTCTGGAATCGATCTATGAAAATGCTATGGCGATCGAGTTGCAAAGAAAGGGGCTGTCCTTTACCAGGCAGAAGGAGGTGGTTATTTGCTATGATGGCTTTGACGTAGGCAGGCATCGGCTTGACCTTTTTGTTGAGAACACATTCGTGGTAGAACTCAAGGCCATTAAGAATCTGGAGGATATACATTTCGCAGTTGTGCGATCATATCTGAAAGCAATGGAAAGGGAGCACGGTCTTTTACTGAATTTTGCAAAAGCGCCGCTCGAAATCAAAAGGGTCATTTTAACAATCTGACCGGATGTTTCCTTATTTCCTGCGTTCCTTATTGATTATAAACCGCTAAGTGGAGCAATATGAAGGACACTGCTGAGATATCAGCATGAGTCTTTATCGGTTGTTGAAGAGTATGGGAGCTGAGGAGTTGAATGCATGCGTAAAAAAACAAAAAAGACACTTACCTCTGAATATCAGAACCTGTTAGGTGATATCAAGAATCGTATCCGCTCGGCACAATATGAAGCACTGCGTGTGGTGAACAAGGAGTTGATAGCCCTTTACTGAGATATCGGCCGCATGATTGCAGAGCGGCAGGGCAAAGGCAGTTGGGGGAAATCCGTGGTTGAACAACTGTCCAAAGACCTGCGGTTGGAGTTTCCGGGCATACGGGGTTTTTCTGCCCGAAATATATGGTACATACGAGAATTTTATCTCAACTATGCTGGTCACAAAAAACTGCAAACAATGGTTGCAGCAATTGGCTGGACACATAATGTTATCAGGTGAGTTTTGCATTTGCTATCCGCCGGACACTGTCTTGCAAATCTGATGCTAGCCAAGGAACAATAATAATTTCCGAGACAATGACTCGGAAATTCAATACTCAGGAACTTTTTGAATATAAACTGCAATTGTCCGATGAAAAAACACTTGCAGATGAAATAAATAAGGCCCGAAGGGCTATCGAAAACAATTAAGGGGTACACATGAAAATCAAACGCAAGAATCCATTAAAGAAAAAAGCTAAAAAAGGTTTTCGAGGGTATCCGATTGCCACCGTTGCATATTACGATCCTGATAATAAACGGGCCTCAAAGGTTACGGTAGGTATTGTAGTCGGTGAAAGTGAGGATGATATGGCCGCTCTCGAACGATGGTATTCTGAGGACGGCGATGTACGGTTGGATCGAAAAATTAATGAAGAGATTCTTGCATTTATCGAAAGCCATGCTCCCAAAAGCGTCATTATGACCGACGGTATTATAGGCTGCCCGCACGAAGAAGGTATCGATTACCCCGAGGGTGAAAAATGTCCGGAATGTCCGTTTTGGGCACACAGAGACAGATTTACGAATGAGATAACACATTAACTCTTTAACTCATTTTATGCAGCTTTTTATCAACACCCCCGGCACTATGGTCAGGCAGAAAGATGAATGTTTCTGCATTATAAAGGATGACCGGAAGACTGAGATCACACCCCGCAAGGTGGAAAGCATCGTGTTTACCAACCAGGCATTTGTCTCCACGCAGGCGTTGGTGCTGGCACTGGAACATAATATAGATGTCATCTTTCTTGACAGGTACGGTGATCCTGCAGGCCGTGTGTGGCATTCCAAGATGGGCAGCACCGCTCTTATCCGACGCAGGCAGCTCGAAGCGGCAGAAACAGAGACAGGATTTGATCTGGTTGCAGAAATGATTACCGCGAAACTCAACAACAAAATCAGATTTTTAAAAAAATTGAAAGCAGCAAGGCCCGGGTCAGACGACAGCTTCAATCAATATATAGAACGGATCGAGACCGCCTGCACATCCGTAAAAAATATGCAGGGAAGCCTTGAAGAAAAAAGGGGCTCTCTTATGGGGATCGAAGGGGCCGCCGGAAGGGCCTATTTTGAATGCCTGTCTTATATCATGCCTGAAAAATACCGGTTTTCAGGCAGATCAAGGAGGCCGGCCCGCGATGAATTTAACGCCGTGCTTAACTATATGTACGGTATTCTTTATTCACATATAGAAAAGTCTTTGATTCTTTCCGGACTTGATCCTTTTGTCGGGTTTCTGCACGTCGACAATTATAATAAAAAATCCCTGGTCTTTGATTTTATAGAACCGTTTCGTATTTCTGCTGAACAGTGCACTGTGTATCTTTTTACCGGCAAAAAAATCAAAGATGAATATTTTGACAGGGCTCAGGATGCCGTCAGCCTGAACCAGGATGGCAAACCTGTAGTCATAGAATCCATTAACAATCATCTTGATGAAAGTATTCGCTATCGCCGCAGGAATGTGAAACGCAGGCATATCATGTTGCATGAAGCTCACAGAATAGCTAATATGCTGCTGGACGACACGGAAGAAAGAAAACGCCGACCGGCCTGGCTTGATATAAAGGAGCTGTGATGACACGGGGAACCGATCTTCTTTTGTGGGTACTGTACGATATTGTTGAGGACAAGCCCAGAAACAAGGTAGCCGGTCTCTGCAAGAAGGCCGGTTTGACCAGGGTCCAAAAAAGTGCTTTTCTGGGCAGAATCGAACGCAACCGTTACGATGAGCTGGCCGAGGCATGTCGTGATCTGATAAATGAAGAAACCGACAGTGTCTATCTTTTCCCTTTTTGTGAAGACGATTTTAAAAAGATCAGGGTACATGGTCAGGGTTTTGACAAAAAACTGGTAAATGATGAAATCCTCCAGCAATTTTTTTAAGAATGATTTTGAGACGTCACCGATCGAACTCACCGCAACGGATTTGCTTGAGTATATCTTCTGTCCGCGCTTTACCTATTTTGAGCTGTATCTGAAAATTCCACAGCACGAGGAAAAACGCTACAAGGTTGAAAAAGGAAGGACGGTTCATGAACAAAAAAACAAAATCAACCCACAGTATCTGCGAAAAAAAATCGAGTGTACCGACCGGAAATTTTCTGTTTATATTGACGGGCTTGACGGCTGTAAGGGAATTGTTGATGAAGTTCTTACTCTGGCGGATGGCACGATGGCACCACTTGACTATAAATATGCCGAGTATAAGGAGACGACATTCAGGAATCATCGACTACAGCTTGTATATTATGCAAAGCTCATAAAGAGCCGCTATGGCAAACCTGTAAATCGTGGATTTATAATTTATACCCGCAGCAAAAACAAGATAGTCGAGGTGCCAATACATGAAAGGGACTTTAATAATCTTGAAAGTACAATTTCAGAAATGTTCAAAATTATAACAACAGGCAAATATCCTGAACCTACCGCATACAGAACCGCCTGCTTTGATTGTTGCTATAAAAATATTTGCGAAGGGCGAGTGTAGGTAAAAAAGTGGTTTTTTTTTAAATAGATAACTATATTCTGATACAAGCAAAAACATTGTAAAACGAAGACAATAAGTGACTAAGAAGGACAATATTAACATTTCAAAAATAATGCAATTATCTTTAAAGTCTTGCAAATTTGGGCAAATGCTGTTGAAATGCTAAATCCATTAAAACAAGGATTGAAACTAAGGGCATTAAAGAAAGCCGGAAAGGTGGCGTCATGTTGAAATGCTAAATCCATTAAAACAAGGATTGAAACTTCAACTGACGTGGAGGGCAATGACAAAAGTCGAACGTTGAAATGCTAAATCCATTAAAACAAGGATTGAAACCGAAGAACTTCGTGACCGCTGTGATTTTGAAATTGTGTTGAAATGCTAAATCCATTAAAACAAGGATTGAAACAACTCAGGCAATTCTGTTAATAAAGGCAATTTACAGTTGAAATGCTAAATCCATTAAAACAAGGATTGAAACAATCTCTCTATTGCCTCTGTCCATAAAGACAACCAGTTGAAATGCTAAATCCATTAAAACAAGGATTGAAACTCTCCGTATCTTTCTTCCAAGATAAACATTGTCTTTGTTGAAATGCTAAATCCATTAAAACAAGGATTGAAACAAATGCTTCAGCCACTGCGCACTGGATCGATCACCGTTGAAATGCTAAATCCATTAAAATAAGGATTGAAAAGGTTCAACACTTTTCTCTTGCCTTTTAGCATTAATACCTATATTTTCAGGGAAAACCTCAATTTACAGGGAGCACACTATGATTGGCGGCTTTGGATTACCTGAGTTGATAATAATTCTGGTAATTATACTTATAATTTTTGGTGCCGGCAAACTGCCCGAGATTGGCAAGGGATTAGGTAAAGCGATAGGAAACTTTAAAAAATCCGTTAAGGAAGACGATAGTGCGCAGTCTTCTTCGCAGCCGGAAGAACTGGACGACAAAGCTGCAAAGGACAAATAAAGCCATAAAGTATATTAGTGAACTGCTAACCCCCGTCAAGCATAGCTGTGCAGCCCTGAGAGCAAATAGTTCACCCCCAGAAAGGTGAAAAGCACCCCGCAAAAACCAATAATTGACAGAACCGCTGTTTTGGTGCCCCGCCAGCCCCTGGTTATCCGTGCATGCAGGAACACCGCATAAATAAGCCATGTTATCAGCGACCAGGTTTCTTTGGGATCCCAGCTCCAGTAACTGCCCCAGGCATAGTTTGCCCAGACCGCTCCTGTTATGATACCGACCCCCAGCAGTAAAAAGCCGACGGCGTTGGCTTTGTAGATAACTTCATCCAAAACATCTGTTGACGGAAGCACACCGCCCGAGTCTTGAGATGCTTGTTTGCTTTTTTTGTTTTTCATCAAGAATGCAATGCTGGATCCAAAGGAAATCGCAAAAGCGGCATACGCAATAAAACAGGTGAGCACATGGTAGGTAAGCCAGTTGCTTTGCAGGGCCGGAATCAGGGGTTCAATCTCATCTTGAATATTAGGTGAAAGAGAAGCAAATGCCATGGCAAGCGAAACAAGTGGAAAAATAAAAACTCCCAGGATATCGGTTTTATATTTTTTTTCCATTATGAAATAAACCAGCACCGTACACCATGACATCGACATCAGAGTCTCATACATGTTAGATAACGGGATATGGCCGAAGCCTAATTCATATGATTCATACCAGCGAAGGCCCAATCCGGCTGTATGGGCTACCAGGCCTGCTATAACAACAAACTGCAGGATAAAACCCAGTTTTTTATTCCTGAAAAAAAGGTAGTAAAAACTAAGCGCCATTGCCAGCAGATAGGCAATTGTCGTAATACCGAGAAAAAAGGAACTATTCATATGCATATCTCCATATAGTTAACAGTCTGTTGTATAAACACCGTGCCTTTGAAACGTATTCAATCCTGAATAACCGCCGGACAGCCGGAAGCTAATCCCTCTTGGCTATTGGCCATTCGCTGCTCGGCTATTAAAGGCTATTTGTCTTTGCCGGCCTGTTTCAACTCCTGAAAAATATTCTCAAACACACCTTTAAAAGACTGCAGGTGCTTATCTGCTGAGCCGGCCACGGTAACAAAAAGTCCGTCCTGTTCCGGCTCTGCTTTAACCCACAGTCTGCGATGACTCATAAAAAACATAAGATAGCAGCCCAGCGTCAACATAAAACATCCGACCCATACTACCCAGACGCCCGGATCCCTGGTCAACTGCAGCCCCGTATACTCCTTGCCGAAAAAGGCTTCAAAGGTAAACCGGTAGGCACCCTCCTTGGCGCCATGAAAATCAGGAAAGTTTGCAAATACCCATTTTTCATAGAGTTTGTTGCCATCCAGTAAAAGAGCTATTTGTACTGCCGGATTTCGCAACTGCTCTGAGCGGCTAATGACCTGATTGTTTTGCCCCAGGGTAAAATCGGGCACAAACCGTTGTATCTTAACCGCATAGCCGTTCTCAAGTTCAGCCTGTTCACCTATTTTGATCCTGTATTTAGTAACCTTCTGCGGCTCAGATTGGGGAGCAACCCCCAAAAGGACATCACCCGCTCCTGTAGCCGTACCGTAACTGGATTGATAGATATATATACCTTTATATTGCAGGGGATCATTGACCTCGATAACTTTTGTCAGAACCTCCTGGCCCCCCTCAATAACAGTAAGACTGCTTTTATAATCCTTAGGCCGCTGTGAACCCTGGTAGTACGTGGCTTCAAAATCATTACATCGAATCGAAAAATCAAGCTTGATGTGTTCCCCGGAACCCCTCAGTACCACCTTATCAGAAGCTTCACCCTCAACCAGTTTCATGAAGCCCTGAAAACCTAAGTTTCCAAGAATGCCGCCGACTATAATCAGGATGATGCCGATATGGGTAATATAAAAGCTCAGCCGGGAATAGCGACCCTTTTCTGCAAACAGGCTGAAAGCGCCTGACTCGCTTTGCTGCACAACAGGGGCGCTCATGTTTTTCTGGACACCGCTGATGAAGGCTTTGCTGGTATTGTCGTCACTTTTTTTTATATGGAAGGTCTTTTTCAGCGGAAAAACCTCAATAGCCTTTTCATCCGGCTGCTTTTCTTTTTGCATCATGAGACGCAGGAACCCGGGTAAGCGCTTACATGTGCAGCAGGCCAGATTAAGGGTAAATAATGACAGTGTTGCCACAAACCACCAGGCATGATACATGTCATCGAGCTTCAGGGTTTTTATTATAGTGTATATCGTTGGTGAGTAAAATTTGTGATAAAAATGAGGTGCTTCGTTCTGCGGTATAATCGTGCCGAAAATAGAAGTGGTAGCAATTATTATAAGGATAACAATAGTCAGTTTAAGTGAGGTAAGAAAGGAAAAGAGCTCTTTAAAAAATGAATTTTTCAACAATAAATCCTTTCAAATAGAAATTTATAATTAAATTGAATTTTTATATTTAACACAATTATAATAAATTTTCAATAACATATCCAACCCTAATGGTGCTGCGAAACCTCTGTACCGCTTTTCGCCTGTGGTTATAGTATTTAGGACTTTTTTTTCGATCTTGTTTGGAACAGTATATGCATTAATAGTTTACCGAACGTTTAAAACTGGTTTATGTAAAGAATCAATTCATTTCCTGGAAAAAGCATGTATAACTTACAGCAAGGATAATCTTCTTATGAAAACATACTCTCACTTCACAATATTTATCATTATTCTTTTTCTTCTTGTGTCTGCATGTGAGCAGGAAGAGCCTGAAGATCCTGATGAACAGACAACAACGACGACAACAATATTTACTCTTGATTTGTCCTGGGTCACAATTCCGGAAGGCACCTATGAGATGGGTTGTTTAGCCCACGATCACAGTTGCGCAGAGGACGCCCTTCCCGTCCATACCGTCACAATCCCGTTATTTGAAATGACCACAAACGAAATAACCCTGTCGCAATATATCGCTGTTACCGGTGATAATGCCAGCTGGTTCTCCGGCTGTCCTGAGTGTCCTGTAGAGCGAGTCGGCTGGAGCGATGCTGCTATGTTTTGTGAAGCTGTTGGAGGCCGACTGCCGACCGAAGCCGAGTGGGAGTATGCCGCCCGGGCCGAAACAGAATCACTGTTTACGTGCGGGGATGATGAAGGCTGTTTGGAAACAGTTGCCTGGTATGATGAAAATTCAGACAACCGTACACATCCAGTCGGACTGCTGGAACCTAACGCTTTCGGCCTCTATGATATGAGCGGCAATGTCTGGGAGTGGGTTGCAGACTGCCGGAACGATTCCTATATAGGGGCCCCGACCGACGGCAGCGTATGGGATGCCGGAACATGCTCTCAGCGCGTACTGCGCGGCGGCGCATGGAACAGTACTGTTGATGTACTGCCGGTCTGGTATCGGGACCACCGCAATTTTGCAGGTTTGAACAACACTATCGGATTTCGATGCGCCAGGGATTAGGCTGCAGAGAGCATACCGGGGATGGTGTGAGGCATAGTATTAAATCCTGCGCTTAAAGAAATGAATCAATATAATTAAAAAGTTCTTCCAGGGCCTTTCCGGGAGTTTGAGGTGTTCTGTCCGAAAACATTCCATGAGCTCCCTGCTCAGCAACAAAAAACCGGTCTATGTTGCCGCCGTAACTCACGACAAAATCCCGGGCATTATCCATAACCTCGCACATGGTAGCATTATCAACACCGGTTTCCGTCATATCGTTTTGGCCGCAGTACAGCCAGAAACGGGCATCATCAAAAGCATTATACCGGTCGTTTTGGACAACCTCCTGCAGTGTGTCGGGAAGCGGTCCCTCCGCAGACCATGCTCCTGAATCTGCAACAAAAGCCGAAAACAGGTGCAACCCTTCAGCGGCCCTGTCATCCACTGCAATGGAAAATGTCAGGGTTGAACCGCGTGAGAACCCGTAGAGAAACTTTGGGAGTTCGGCAACCGGGCAATGCTCTGCAATCTCGGTTGTTATAGAAACCAGGTTTGCATAAACGCTCTGATCATCATCATACGCATCAAGCTGAAAGGGGCGTTCAGGATCCCAGTATTGCAGACTCACAATAGCATAGTCCCGGGGCACGGACATTTGCTGCGTCATGGTATACCAGTCTTCAAAAACATCTTCGGCGCAGCCGGCGGGCCCATGCAACGTGAACACTACGGACATGCCGTCAAACTGATCCCGGGAGGCCGGAAACCGGACAAGGTAATACATATTATCACCAGCGGGGAAAATGCCGCCACCGGCTTCTATAATCTCATTGCGCCCCTTTTCGGATTCATCCGGGCATCTTGAGGAGGGTACTGTCGCGGGATATGCTGCACTGTGCGCAATCCACTCCTGGCAGGTCTCCCACGTAGGAAGCTGGGCGGTATTGTTGTCATTATCATCATCATTGTCGCCACCTTCATCACAGCCGCCTATCAAAAGTATTCCTATAAGTATTCCAAAAATCCAATACTGTTTTAAGCTTTGCATGTCCGCCTTTCCGTTACGTGATTATAACATATCATGTTTATACCATACGCCTGAACCGACTCAACTGCAATTGCGTTCCATGTTTCACCGTATACCATTACAGCTGCCGACCTGTTTTATAAAAAATCTTTTCCAGATGTCGTTATGTTATCAGTTAACACTAATACCCGACTAACTTAACATATATCATGCCAAAAGACCTCAAGTGTATGGTTATTTTTTTAAATTATTGTAATTACACATTTTTTTTACTACAGGGTTGCACTCATCACAATTAAAAGTTATAATAGGGGCATTAACAAATTAGCTTTTTTAGTTAACAGACTTAACAGTTTAGGATGCACCCATGCAGGAAAAATTTTTACATGAGAAAAATTATGACTTTATTTTGGATAACATGGTCGATGGCCTTTTCACCGTAGATGAAAATTGTATTATTACCTACTGGAACAAGGCCGCTGAAAAAATCCTGGGATATAAACAGCAGGAAGTCGTAGGGAAAAAATGTGATTTTCTCAACAGCCCTACCTGTATGGGCGCAAAAGTTGCAAATGATTATAACCGGTGTACACTTTTTTCTAAAGGTAAAATTGTGCGCAAGCGTTGTATTGTCACTGCTAAAGACGGCTCCACTAAATATGTGCTTAAAAATGCCCAAATCCTCAGAGATAAGCAGGGTAATGTTCATGGAGGAATTGAAAACATCGTTGATATCACCGAACAGGTTGAGAAAGAACAGCAGCTCTGTCTGTTACAGCAGGAGTTGAAAGGCCGAAGCTCCTACTGTAAAATCATAGGGAACCATTTCTCCATGCAAAATATCTATTCCCTAATTGAGCTTGCCAAGGATAGTAATTCTTCGGTTCTTATTTTTGGTGAAAGCGGTACCGGCAAAGAACTTGTTGCTCATGCCATTCATACATCAAGCTACCGAGAAAAAGGTCCTTTTATAAAGGTTAATTGTGCTGCACTTGCCGACACACTTCTTGAAAGTGAACTTTTTGGTCATGTCAAGGGCGCCTACACTGATGCCATTCGTGATCGCAAAGGCCGCTTTGAAGAGGCCGATGGCGGAACAATTTTTCTGGATGAGGTCGGTGATATCCCCCTTTCTGTTCAGATTAAGCTGCTCAGGGTGCTGCAGGAAAAAGAGGTGGAACGGGTAGGTGATAACAAAACAATAAAAGTGGACACCCGCATAATTGCGGCGTCCAATAAGGATCTGCGCAAACTTATAGCAGAGGGCCAGTTCAGGGAAGACTTTTTTTACCGCCTCAATGTAATCCCCATTAATGTACCGCCTTTGCACGAGCGCAAAACCGATATCCCCTTGCTCGTTGATCATTTTATTAAGAAATTTTGTCAAGAAACCGGAAAATATATCGTAAGCTGCGACCAGGACGTGATTGACATATTAATGAAATATGATTGGCCCGGTAATGTGCGCGAGCTTGAAAACGCAGTCGAATATGCGTTTGTTACCTGCCGCACAGATACAATCCAGCCTCACAATATTCCTGAACAGATATCAAACAGTGTGCTGTCCGGCAGCGAGATCATAGAAAACCAAAAAGAGACTCTGGGTGAAAAATCACGCATATTGCGGGCGCTTGACTCTGCCCGCGGTAACAAAACCAGGGCTGCCCAGCTGCTCGGCTACAGCCGCGTAACACTCTGGAAAAAATTAAAAAAACACAATATCGAAGCCTAGCACCTGTGTTATATCTGACCCCCTGTGCCGGATCAATCCGGCACCCACATCATCTATAATTCTTTACCTTCACGGGACATCCATAACTATTTTTATTTTACTATAGACAGCTTTGGCACAATTCTTGTCTATACCAATAAGTATAACCTATGTCACGAAGTGCGAAACATGAGACGTGTATTATGTTGATGCTTGCTGAATCAATAAAAAATAGTTTTCTTATAGTCGTTCTTGCCTGTTTCACAATAGCACTGCCGGGCACTCCTGCCGGTAGCCTGTACGCCCATGAGCTCCAAAATATAACTGTTCTAAATGCCGAGGGCTCGGAACAGACCGCGTTCACCCCTGGTGATACCATACAGTATCAGGCCATTTTCAGCTTTGAGGGGTTCAGAGGCAAAGCAGAGCTGCAGGGCACCATAACGGCAGAAAACTGGTCGGACACCCTGGCGAAAAAGGTATTTTATCCATGGCAGGATAACAACACAGCAAACTGGGTAGAAACCATACCGTCACATGCCGCCGGGCCGGCTTCTGTTGAAATTTCAGTAAGCGCTCCACTGCAGCAGGTGTCTGCACAATCAGCCTCTTTTACTGTCATGCCGCTGGAAGCCGAGTATAGCGGCTCCCTAATCTGCAGTTCGTGTCATCAGGATTTGTATACCGGCTGGCAGGCTTCCGGCCACGCACCCCATGTCGGCTGTGAAATCTGTCATGGCCCCGGCGGTGATCATATAAAAGATTTATCCAAAGATTCTATTATTGTTGATATAAAATCTGAATTATACAGCCGCTGTCATTCCCGCAATGATGGAACCGACCTTGAAGCTCAAAACGGGTTTATCAAACCCTTGCAGCAATTTTACGAGGCAGAGAACTCTCCGCACCCACCGGCTGCTGATTGCCTTACCTGCCACAACCCCCATTTCAGCCCATCGCAGGACAAGGGGCTGGCTATAAAAATTTCTTGCCGGGAGTGCCATGCCGACAAAACAGTCGGCCTTAACATGCAGCATCTTGATTGTGAGGACTGCCATATGCCTTTGGCCGTGCTCAAGGGAACATTCACCGGTCATGACATATATCGCAAGGCTGATGGCCGGTCACATATTTATCGGATTAAGGCAAAAGCAGGGCCTTATGATATGTTTTCCGCTGACGGCACTATGGTCATTGAAGATTCACACGGCCTCTTTCTATCCCTGAACTTTGCCTGCCTGACCTGCCACAATGGAACAGAGGAGTTCATGATGGATATGGAAGCAGCCCGTCAAACGCATACATTGGTTCATGAATAAAGGGAGTTACTAAACGGTGCAGGGCTTGATGCGTATATTAGCGGGGAAGTCACAGGTAGGACTGCTTATTGTTCTAAGCGCAGGTCTTCTGGGGGCGGCAGCCGGCTGCCGAATTCCTCCGGCCAGAGTCAATCCCGGCCAACTAAACGGCAGTATTGACTTACCCGGCAAAATTATTCACGCAACAGATAATGCAACCATGGTCCTGATACCCGGTGGAACGACTACAGTCGGTTCAGATCATGGTGATCCTGATGAGCAGCCTGCGCACGCAGTGTATCTCGAACCATTTTATATAGATATCCATGAGACTACCAATAAACAGTACCGGGTGTTTTTAGAAGAAACCTCACACGCAAGGCCTAAGTTCTGGAGTCCCGACCTCGATCGGCCTGATGAGCCTGTTATCGGTATCAGTTGGTATGACGCGGTTGCATACGCACAGTGGGCCGGCAAGCGGCTGCCGACCGAAGCAGAATGGGAACACGCAGCCCGCGGGGGGAACGGTGATGCTGTTTACCTCTGGGGCAAGGCAGACGCCCGCCGGTATGTTAACTATGACTCTTTTGGTTTGTTGTCTGTTATGCAGCTGCAGCCGAACGGGTATGGTGTGTATGATATGATCGGTAATGTCTGGGAATGGTGCGCCGACTGGTATGAAAATGAATACTACAGCATGAGTCCAAAAAAGAATCCCCAGGGACCGTTCACAGGCACCCATAAGGTTCTGCGGGGCGGCGCCTGGTATTGTGATAAAAAACACCTTCGTACTGCTAATCGCTATTACGCTCTTCCTGATGCTCAAAGTTTCCATTACGGGTTCAGGTGCGTAAAAAGTGCACAAGCAGAATAAGTAAAATAAAAACCATGTAGAAAGAACAAAGGTCACCCTATGCAGGTTGCAACACAAAAACAGCGTATGCATGCCAACCGATACAAAAAGAGTTTTCTGTTCATAGTAGCTCTGATGATTGCCGTGCTCTGTGTGTTTTCACACGTTCAGGCGGTTGATGAAGAAAATTGTCTGTTTTGCCATCAATACCGGGGGCTGAGCTATATTCATAAAAACGGCAGTTTCAGACTGCTCTACGTAACAGAAGACCTGTACCTGAACAGCCCGCACGGCAATTTGAAATGCAGCGACTGCCATACCGAAATAGACAAATTTCCTCATGGAGAGACAAAAAAGGTTGACTGTCTCACCATATGTCATATCGATGAACCTTCATCAGGTCTGCCGTTCTCACACCAAAAGGTAGGAGATTTTTTAGCCCAAAGTGTACACAGCAAGACCGACCCGTCCGGCAATCTCAAACCCTATGCTGAAGATTATCCTGACTGTGTTACCTGCCATATGGATCCGCTGTATCGTCCGCTGGCATTCTTAAAAAAAGACATGCCCGGTCTTGAAGAAAAAACAATTCAGCGCTGCTCAATTTGTCATGAAGAAAGCGCCTTCATGCGCAAATTCTTCAACCACTTCACCTCCCGGATGCAGAAGTTGCGCAAACCGCGCGAAGTTGTGGAAATGTGTTCGAGCTGTCATGACAACATTGCAATGATGCAGCGACACAACCGCCCTAATGTCGTTAAGTCCTATATGGAAACATTTCACGGCAAGGCGGTCTATTTTGGTGATGAAAAATCAGCCGACTGCACGGACTGTCACGTCATGCCGGGTGAATCAATCCACGCGATCCACTCTATGGACGATCCTGCATCTGCATCCTATAAGGATAACATATACAAAACATGCTCCGACATTGACTGCCACCCTGATGCGCAGATGAATCTTGCCGGATACAAAGCCCATGTTGTGGTTTCATCAAAACGCAATCCTGCCGAATTTGCATTCTGTGTTTTCTTTGTGGTTTTGACTCTGGGAAGCTTTATCCCTCTGATGATTTTTACTGTTCTAGATATGGCCCGCAGCGTGTTTCCCAATTTTACATTGATTAAGAAAAAGGTAAAAAAAGAAAAAGGTAAAAAGGCACAATGAAAAAAATCCGGATTGTTGTCAAGGATGGAGAGCTTTACTTTCAGCGGCTTACATTAAATCAGCGTATCCAGCATATTTTCCTGTTCGTTTCGTTTACCCTGCTGGCAGCTACCGGACTGCCGCTTAAGTTTCATCATACCTGGTGGGGCGAGGGGCTGTATACTCTTGTCGGCGGCATAACTATTGCACCGATTATACACCGCATAAGCGCTGTTGTTATGACTCTGACCTTTTTGTATCATCTCTGTTATGTGATTGTATGTGCTTGGAAATATTACATACTACCCTTGAAAAAAGACCGGGACCTGGATTTGAAAACCGTTCTGCAGGCCGTGCTCCAACTCCCTATGGTGCCTAACGCAACCGATCTAAAGGAGCTTAAAACAACTCTCAAGTATTTTCTGTTTCTTTCCAGCCAGCGTCCGTCACTTGTTGCACACGGCTTAAAAGAAAAATTCGGTTACCTGGCGGTCTTCTGGGGTATTCCGGTAATCGGGATCTCAGGGTACCTGCTGTGGGGTGAAACGTTCTTTACCGGCTATTTCAGCGGAAATGTTCTAAATTTTGCCTACATTGCTCACAGCGATGAAGCCCTGCTTGCAAGCATCGTTATTTTTATCTGGCATTTATATAACGTGCACTGGGCTCCGGCGGTCTTTCCCATGGGTAAAGCTTGGCTGGACGGGTTCATGAGTGAAAAAGAAATGTCACTGTATCATTATGCGGACTACGTAAGGGCCATGGAAGATGCCGGGCTGCAGGACCAGATCAAAAGCAACTGCTTGCAGGAACAGTTTAAGGGCGGTTTCCTTAAACAGGTTTTCCAAAAAATATATATGGGCGTTATGATTGTGGCAATATGTTATGCCACAGTGGTAATTTGCCGTGTTATATACGAATCGGTGTTTGTTCTGGGATATCAAATTGTAACAACAGAACCGACTGCCGAGGTCAAACCGCTCGTTGAACCGCAATTTCTTGAGGAAATCATGCTGGAAGACGATGAGCAAAAAACTTTTTACCGCGGGTACCGCTTTGTAAAAGAAAAAGAAATCAAAAATCATTATCACCGGATTGAGCTGGAGGTCGGCCCTGATACGATCTCCCACTGCATAACCTGTCATGGAGACCTGCCTCACGGCAATTCAGTCCACATCAGATCGTTTCTGAATATGCATAATCTATACTTTGCATGTCAAACATGTCATGTACGTCCCGGAGAGAGTGCTGAACGTTTATACTATTACTGGTACAAGCGTACAACCGGTGAGATTATTTCTAATCCGGACATCGGTAACCGGATGATTGATACTCTTGATATTAAACTGACGCCCTGTGAGACATGCACAGCACCTCCTGAAAATTCTGATATCAAAAAAGAAAGAGCTGCGGTCAAAGACCTCATGGACAGGATTCAGGCGGCAACAACAAGTGTGCAGGAGAAAAAGCAGATTGTCGCAACACTCCACCAGAATGTTGCAGAGCGCCCCCTTGCGTGCAGCGAATGTCACAGCCGCAAAGAGCAGTTTTTACCCCTTCAGGAAATGGGTTTTTCTGAAGATCGGATTGCCCTGGTTGCGAGTGACCAGATAACGAAAATGATACAGGAGTATAAGGAGTTCCATACTCCGGAGTTCCTCGAACCCGGTACACAATAAAAAGTAGTCCATGATGAAAAAGTTACTTTGTCGCTATCTTTCTATAGGCCTGTTTTTATTGCTATGCGTTGATAACACACCGGCATATTGTCAAACAAGCGCACTCCCTATCATTAAATCACGTCATCTTTTTACTATTGACGCCGGCTTGCTGCATCCCAGTGATGTGGCCGTAGGCCCCCAGGGCAGGATATATGTTGTTGACGGTGTTCATCATCAAATTAAAATCTATAATCGGGACGGTACCTTTATCTCTTCCTTCGGCTCCCAGGGTTCAGCCGGTGGCTCGTTCCATTACCCGTTAGGCTTGGATGTCAGCAGAGAAGGAAGCGTGTATGTAGCTGATGCGGGCAATCATCGTGTTCAGATTTTTGATGCTTCCGGTCTGTTCCTGCAGCAGTTTTCCCTCCCGCCCCCCAAGAATGCAAAAATGTCTGATCCCAGCGATGTTGCTGTTGATGACACTACCGGACGCTGCTATGTTGTTGACAATGATAATCATAGAATCCTGGTCTATACCAAGGATGGTTCCCGTCTTATAAAAATATGGGGTGAAAGCGGCGAGAAACTGGGGCAATTTCAGTATCCGTTCCTGGTATCTATGGACAGGCATGCACACCTTTATGTCGTGGATGTGCTTAATACGCGCGTACAGGCGTTTAATCCCGAAGGTCGTGTTATGGCCTATATCGGCAAATGGGGTGTTGACAGAGGACAGTTTTACCGGCCCAAAGGGGTTACCGTTGACCACAAAGACCGCATCTTTATCAGCGACAGCTATCTGGGGGTCATACAGATTTTTAAACGGTTTCGTAAATTTATCGGCATCCTCGGTGATCAGGCCGGTGAAATGCTGCGGTTTAAAACCCCTACGGGCATATATATCGATACTACGCTGAGGCTCTATGTTGTAGAAATGGCCCAAAACCGGGTCTCAGTCTATCAAATTCTGGAATAGTTTGTGAATCAAGCAGTTTGTGAAGCGATTACTATGCAGAAATATGTTATTAAAACAATACTATCTATTTGGTATGCCGCCGCGATGCTGGCCGGCTCCTCGGCAGCTGCCCAGATGTTTCATGCCGATAAGCCTGACACGGCCAAACGATGTGCTGTTTGCCACTACCAATGGGTATATCCCTTTTATGCTGAGCAGCGTGACGGAGAGTTGGCACCGCGCCCACAGGCGAAGGCTGTTGCAAGCCCTGAGATGTGCCTGTCATGTCACGATGGCTCTGTTGCAGATTCACGCAAACGGGTTTTTCACAGTCCCGGACATCATACCGGCATTGTGCCGTCGGACAAGGTTTCCATTCCTGAAGAATTTCCTCTTGACGAATCAGGGCAGATACAATGTGCCACGTGCCATTCCCCGCATGCCCTTCCCAGCGAGACTGATACCGGCTTTGGCCTTTTCTTACGGGCAGAAAACAAAAACTCTCAGTTCTGCAAGACCTGTCACACGAATAATGAGGGCGGCCCCGCGCAGGGTAATCATGCAATTGACATAAGTGCTACTGCAAAAACTTCGGATATCATTAAGAACGGCGGTCGCTTCGGTACGGACCGCGAAAAACAAATTATCTGCGAAACCTGTCACAGTGCTCACGGCGGCTTATCTGAAAAACTGTTAATACTTCCTGTTGCTGAAAACTCCCGGAGGTCTGCCCTGTGTGAAGCATGTCATTCACAAAATCCGGGCACGGCAAACGGTCAACCCGATCCCGGCGGCAGCCACCCGGTAGGCACCCTGCCGCAAAAAACAAAAATTCCCTCTCAGTGGTCCAGCGGGGCAAAAATCGTTCTGAACCCTTCCGGTGCCCTACTGTGCAGGACCTGCCACACCCCTCACGGCGCAGCAGGGCAAAAAGCACTGCTTGTCGACCACAATCATCAGGACTCCCTCTGCATGCAGTGCCATAAAAGTCAAAAAACAATTGTAGGTTCCAGCCATGATATGAAAATTACGGCGCCGGATGAAAAAAATATCCGTGGACACCGCGCTGCTGAAACAGGCCCATGCAGTTCATGTCATCTTGCACATAAAAGCAACACCCTCTTGCTATGGGCACGACAACTTCATCCGACATCTCAGAGCACCGTCCTGGAGGAGTTGTGTATCAGCTGTCATGCGCCGGGGCAATGCGGGGGAAAAGCACTACCGGGTGAGGCATCTCACCCTGTTAATGTACTATTTGAGCCCGACACCCCCCTGCCGTCGTTACCTTTATTTGATACAGATAACAGGCCAGCACCGCAAGGCACCCTAAGCTGCCTGACCTGTCACCGGGCACATGATCCCGCCCCGCTGTATATGCACGACCCGACCGCACCCGTTAAGCGGGGGGCATTTCTTAGACTAGCCCGGGCAGGAGTAACAAACCTGTGCATCAGCTGTCATAAACAGCAAGCGTCGATTATCGGCACCGACCATGATTTAACCCTTTCCGCCCCTGATTTCATCAATGTGTTCGGGCAGAAAGTCGAACAGAAAAATATATGCAGTTCCTGTCACGTTGCTCATAATGCATCACTGGAGAAATACTTATGGGCCGGGCCGCTGGGCAAAGTCTCCGCTAAAGAAGAGGAAGGCGAGCCAAAAGCTGAAGCAAACAGTATGGAAAGGACGTGCACCGGATGCCATTCCGGGGGCAATGCTGCGGCAGCTCAGATTCCACGATACGGACAACACCCCCCAGGGGTACAAATCCAGGAGGACTTGTTGAAAGTCGCCCTGGATTCCTCTGATACCCCGCTCCCGGTTTTTAATGACCAAAACGAAGCACCATCACATACAGGACCTATTATCGTATGCTCAACATGTCACAATCCGCACCAGTGGGACCCTAAAAAAAACATGCCGGGACCGGGTATCCCAATAGAAGGTGATGCAACCAACAGTTTTTTGCGGCCGGGACTGCCTGTTATGTTTTGTGCAGGCTGCCATGGGCAAGAGGCCCTCTTCAAATTCAAATACTTTCACAGTCATATCGGCCGCAAACAAAACAACAATTCTTTCTCTTTTAAAAAGCACTGATGTTAAACCGCAATAATATACATTATTATCTTTATCTAAATCTACTTGGCCTCCTGATAGGCCTCGGCAATGCTGTAGCTGAAACTGAGGAGCCCGTAAACCCTCACTGGACTGATAAGCACTGCACGGAATGTCATGTCAAAGCAGAAAAGCCGGATTTACTCTTTGAAGGCGACAGTGTACAAATGTGCAATCGCTGCCATGCCGAATCTTTTGCCCGCACAGATATTCATCCGGTTGGGGTAAAACCGACTGCAGATATGCAAAAAATCATGCCGGACACCTGGCCGCTGGAAAACGGAGCAATTACTTGTATTACCTGCCACGACGTCCTGGTTCAGATGAAAGAAAATGCTGCTCAAAGACTGCTGAATCCCTCGTTCCTGCGGGGTGCCCCGTATGAACAGATATCGTCCTTTTGCTTCTCGTGTCATCAGCAGAATCAGTTTGCAAAAACCAACCCCCACGAGCAGCTGGACGCACAGGGTACCATCATTGCAGGACGCTGCCTTTTCTGTCACCAGTCGCTGCCGAATCCACAGCAGGCTCAAAGCATCAATGACGTTACGTTTAATAATGGCCGGACTGACATGTGTGTCAATTGTCACAGCGATAAACAAACTGCCCATCCCGCGCGCGCAGACCATCTGGTGGAACTGTCTGCAGACCGGCTCACGTCTTTGCAGTTTGAGGGCGGCAAGCAAGGCATCGAACTGCCGATCTTTCGCGGAAGCGTTGTGTGCGGCACCTGCCACAACCCGCACCAAAAAGGTGTCATGCACCGGCAGGAGATTGGTCACGGCGCCGGCACAGAAAATTTTCTTCGTCTTAACGGTGGATATGCATTGTGTGTTTTCTGTCATACGGACATGCGTATAACTGCAAAGCGATCTTTCAGCCGACCGAGTCGTAATGCGCTGAAAACTGCTCCCGAGGTTATGAGGAATCACAAACCCTGGGCAGAAAACAAATGCAAAATGTGCCACACCATCACACCTAAAAACCGAACAAAACCTGCTGCGGTGTTGCTGTGCTTCAAGCAGGGCTGCCATCAAACCGACATGCTTGAAAAAGAATTCGTGCATGCAAAAAGTGTCGGCGAAAACTGCTATTTTTGCCATGAGTCGCACAACGCCGGCTACAAGAAATTGCTGCGGATAAATGAAAAGCGCCTGTGCTACACCTGCCATCCGTTGATACAAAACGAAAACATGAGTGAGTCTGTACAACCGGCGTCAAAATGGCATGATGAGTACTTAGCCTATATACAGACTACCGACATACCGCAGGAGCGGGCCTGTGAATTTTGCCACAGCAGCAGTCACCAAAAAGAAATAAGCACCATCAAAACCGGCTCGTGTGCTGATTGTCATATTTATGTACGGCAACGCTTAGCTGAAGCGGCTATACAGCCGATAAACAGTCACCAGCAGTTTGAAAAACAATCATGCTCTGCATGTCATGACCCGCATGCAGCAGCATATCCGTTTCAACTAAAAAATCCTGTGGAGACCTATACGCAATGAACCGTAAGAACCTCTTCAAAGTTTTCAGGGGCGCTGCCCGTATTGTTGCCGTATGTGCTTTAGTCTTACTTCCGGCAGGTTGCAAAAATGCCCCTGTGCTTCAAAGCACATCCCCAGTGGTGCAGCTCCTTGAGGGCGCGTTCTACACGGGTACAGATTCATGTATCCCCTGCCACGATGATGTGTACGGTCAATATAAACAAACTATACATTACAGGCTGGCACCTCATGAATTAACAGATGCAACAAGAGGTTGTGAAACATGCCATGGGCCGGGAAGTCTTCATGTGCAGGCCAAGGGGGGCCTTGATAACATCATCAGCTTTTCAGAGCTTTCAGCCGAAGAGAGTTCAGAAATCTGTCTCTCCTGTCACCGTGGAGAACCGATAAGGGACTGGCGTGCCAGTGTGCACATCCTCAACGGCGTCGGCTGTAATGCCTGTCACAAGTCTCATAAAATTACCGCTCCCAAGATGGTGCATCTGGGAGACCCCGATATCTGCTTTACCTGTCACCAGGGCAAAAAAGCCCAGCATATGCTTCCTTCGCACCATCCGATTAAGGAAAAAAAGATGAAGTGCAGTGACTGTCATAACAACCATGGTTCCGAGAACAACAACCTGAACAAGCCGACACTGAATGATGTCTGTTTTGAATGCCATGCTGAATACCAGGGCCCGTTTGTGTATGAGCACAAACCGGTCTTTGAAGACTGTTCCATATGCCATGACCCCCATGGAACAATTGCAAACAACCTGCTGAAACAGAGCCAGCCCTTTCTCTGTCTGCGTTGTCACCGGGGGCATAAACGCAATCCAAAAATCGGCCCTCATCCAAGTGTTGCGGCTTTTCTGACATCCTGCACCCAGTGTCATGCACAGGTCCATGGCAGTGATATGCCGTCGCAACTCAATGGAACCGGACTAACCAGGTAGGACGAGATAAATGAGCACGTATAGTCATAAAATCAAAGCTTTCCTTTTTGCAATTCTGTTTTTTCTTATGCCCCTGACGTCAAGAGCTCAGGAGCAAACTGAACAGCAACCCGATGTGAGCTATACTGCGGAGGCATCAATCGGATACCGCCACTATAATGTTAAAGGCTACCGGGGTAAAGTCGGCGAGTATGACACCCTTGACAGCGGGGCCGAAGCCGGCTTTAATCTACAGGGACGTGCCGGTAGTAAGTATTTCGATTTTACTGGTGAAATATTCGACAAACGCGACCAGTCGTATATGCTTAATGTCGATGTGGACCGCATCACCCAATTTGAGTTCTCCTACCGCCGCTTCCGTCACTTTCTGGACAACGATCCGCTCACCAATCAGGACTTTTACACAAACTTTGACGCCGACATGGACAACGGTATAACTCTGGAAGAGATAAAGGCATACAACACTGTGCGTATTCCGGCAGTGCCCTTTCTAAAGTTTACCGCTGACTATCGCCGCTACAGCAAACGCGGCCATCGACAGGCAACTACGGTAGCGAAATGCTCGCAGTGCCATGTGAGCTCCCGCAATAAAAGAATTAATGCACACACCGATGATGTCACCCTGGGCCTTGAAGGACGTTTTGGACCTGCAACTATCAGCTATCAGCACCTGTGGCGAAGCTTTAAAGAGGATGGGGCCGCACCCCTAACCAACTATGGCAACGGGGCTCCTTCCTTCAGGGTACGGGGCCGGGCCCTCTACAGCCGTGTTCCCGACAGTAAAACCCGCATACATAAAATTAATGTTAATTCAAAGCTCCCCTTTGCTTCTGCACTCTTTGCAAGCTACCAGTGGGGTGAACGATCAAACAGAGACACCCGCAATGAAATAGATTTTAACAACTTTGCGGCACGCCTTTCAAAAATAATTTCCAGGTATTTTTCTGCCGATGTATTCTACAGCAGTTACCATATGGACAACAACGCCCCCGACGCGATGGATCGTGATATTGAACGCGGAGGATTTAATATTAAGGCCCGGCCGCTGAAGCGCACGGGACTTAAGTTCACGTATCAGTGGGAAATGGTTGACAGAAATAATTATACAGAAACATCAACCTATAAAAAGATTTACCGCGTCAGCCTGAACCGGAGAGTCTCGCGCAGTTTTCGCCTTCACCTCAGATATCAGAAAACAAAGATTGATGACCCTTTTATTCTTAAGGATAAAACTTTTCGGCGCCTTGTCCAGACTGCGCTTCCCCGCAATGAAGATGAAATATATGTTGCTGCGAGCTGGAGCCCGCGCCCGAATTTTTCCCTTAATACAAATCTGCTCTATATCAACAGCCAACACAGCCACTATGATGTTGATGAAGACCGTTACGAATTCGTCATCAGTCTCTGGTATATGCCGTTTGAACGTATGACCCTTACCGGAACATTCACACTCATTGATGCGAAAGTCGATACTCCCGCAACATTCAAGACCTACCATGCACATGGCCTTGATAGTCTTTTTCTGTTTGATGAGGTACCCTATGATGATCGCAGCCGGTCATATTACATGGCAGTCAGCTATCAGCTCAATCCGCGTCTTTCTCTCACAGGGGATATAGCCTATACCGCGAGCAATGCTGATTTTGATGTTCGGCTTGATTCTCAGAATGTCGGTGATCTATCTGATCTTGATATTGATCAGCTGGAGACATCTCTGGGCATTATCTATCTCTACAACAAGCGTCTGGTCTTCTATGCAAAGTATATGTATCGCGAATATGACGACCGGGAAGTCTCCGATTTTGATGGGCAATTCAGCCTGATCAGCTTTGGGATGAGCTGGTCTTTTTAAAGCAGACACCGTTAGAAGGGCAACCGGCCTAAACAGTTTTCTTATAACGTTTTTTACAGGGGGTAGCACAATGACAAAAAAAATTTTTATGCTTTTAATTGTCTGGATCATGTGCCCGTCTTTACACGCAGGCGCGCTGCTCGTCGACCTTTCTGAGGAACAGATCAAATCGGCCCTAAGCTTTCATGAAAAACAAAAAGTAAACCCTGAAATGCTGCTCGCTAAAACCTATACAACAGGCAGTACGGATATGTTTGCCGACCATGTCATTGTCCGTACAAAATGGTATAAACTTGCCCATATCGCCAACATAAAAGCATCCCAGGGGCTGGAATTCCCCGTAAAAGAGCAGGCCCATATCCTTGATGATCCGTCACTTCAAATTGATATAATCGTGTATGGTTACACAATAGATTTTGCCGGCAATTATACCGTCATGATGACTCAGGGCAGCTGCATGATAGCGCCTGAAAAACTGCACGCCGACCATTTCGACTATAAAAAAAAGTCCTTAAAGGGCTTCCCCACCTATCGGGCTACTATCCGGGCCTATTTCAGTTACAGCCGGTTTGATCCCACGGGAAAAGCAACCCTGGTGCTGAAAAAGGATGGTGCCGAAAAAAAATTTACAATTGATTTTAGTCAGTTTAATTGAACTACCACCCCGCTCCAGCGGGGTGGATTGGTTCCCGACTAAAGCCGGCTAAAGTAAAAACAACATACCTTTGAAATTCTCACGAGGGGTATCTTTTTTCATAGCACCTTCGGTGCTTACTCA
This sequence comes from Thermodesulfobacteriota bacterium, assembly GCA_028278025.1. Classification (GTDB taxonomy): domain Bacteria; phylum Desulfobacterota; class WTBG01; order CAIYCZ01; family CAIRTM01; genus JANQFE01. The sequence goes on from JANQFE010000045.1 coordinate 45,640, forward strand.
AGTCTTCGCCTACAGGCGAGGGTTTTGCTCCCCGAGTGCGACAATAGTTCCCGGCGATAGTGCATTTTCCTGACGGCACAGGCCCTCGCGACGGTTCTGCCGCCCATTGCCTTAACAACATATGTTAACAATGTTAACGATTATGGTTAACATGTTAACCAAACCTTAACTTCCCCCAAAATGCCGCTCCTATTGGGTAAAAATATAAAGCTATTATAATGGCTTATATTTTTATTCAACGCTTCATTCTGGCACAAAAAATGTAATATAATACCAGTGTAAACACCTATATCATTAATGCCGTAATAAACAGGTAGTAAACATGTACTATACACAGCCGATTCATATTTACTCCCGGGGGCATCGTGTGCTGTTCATAGCACTGATACTGCTGTTGGCAAGCTGCGATGAATACGGTCTGTTGCAAAATGCGACAGAAGGTACCGATCAATGTGTTTCCTGCCACACGGATAAGGATTTGTTAAAAGAAATTGCCGACCCCATAGAGCACAGTGAAGGCAGCGGTGAAGGCTGAGGCGGCTCTGTGACTCCGTTGGAGCCATGGAAAAGAGTCTTTGTGAGTGAAGAGTATCTGGAAACAGCCCACGGAAAGATGAGCTGCACCTGGTGTCATAACGGCAATCCGCAAAGCCCTGACAAGGAAGAGGGGCATAAAGGAATAATTGCATATCCCAGTGAAGACGCAGATTTTTACTGCGGCCCCTGTCATGCAGAGGAAGTAAAAAATAATAAAATCAGTATCCACACAACCCAGGAAGGCTATTTTGAGCGTTTCAGAATACGTGCCGGTTATGACTGGCGCGATCCGGGGCGTGAGCATGAGCTGGAAGAGTTTAAAGCTGAATGCGGGGTCTGTCATGCCACCTGCGGGCAATGCCACATAAGCAGGCCCAGAACAGTCGGCGGCGGTTTTAACTGGGCCCATGAATTCAAAAAAACTCCTGATCTGCAGACCAACTGCACTGCCTGCCACGGCTCTCGCATAGGAGAGGAATACACCGGGGCTCATGAAGGGTTTAAAGCTGACGTGCACTATATCCCTCATGTCAAGAATTGCGAGTATTGTCATCCCGCCCATCAAATGCATGGCGGTGACGGTAAAAAGCTGACCTATCGTTATGATGAGCATAATACCGCGGCAATTCGCTGCGAAGACTGTCATGACGATACGATCGAAAGCAACCAGTATCACCTCATGCACTGGGCCGGCGAGGCCGGTGTGGTACATTCCTGTGAGGTGTGCCACTCACAGCCCTATAAAAACTGTAACGGCTGCCATGCCGGTGGTGGTATTACCGGGTCATCCTACCTCTCGTTTGAAATCGGCCGCAACTATCTTAAAGATAATAGACGTTATAAAGACTATGATTATATTACCGTACGCCATATTCCCATAGCACCCAATACTTATGAAGAGTGGGGCATTGAGGATTTGAAATATTTTGAATTTTCAGAACCCACCTGGAAGTTTACCAGGCCGCATAACACCCTGCTGTGGACCCCCCAGACTGAGGTTGCAGAGGGACAATCATGCAATGCCAACTGCCATGACAGTGCCTACTTGCTGCGTCCGGAGGATATTGAATATTATGAAGATGCCAACTACAAGGAAGAAAACGGTGAGTTCGGCTATGGCTTTGATGACCTTGAACGGGAACGTCTGGCAAATAAAGATGTGATTATTCCATATAAATGATTGCTGTGGAAAGGAGGTGAACCGTATTAGAGTAACATTTCTGTTCAGGAGACTGCACCAGTTATACTGCAGCCCCCTGAACACTGCTCTGTTTTCTGTTGTTTTGGGTCGATAATCCCAAAATGACTCAGCATGTTTGCTATACGTACTCTTTAAGACAGAAACCTGAAAAATACTTATTTTGTTGGAGGATGAAACATCATGAAACATAAAAACTTTTTTTTAACGGTTTGCCTGCTGGGTGCCCTTGCCGTAATGTGTGGCTGTGTTCAGCCACCGGAAGAAATAGACGAATTTGCAATACTGGCTGCGGCCGGTGATGCCTATTTCACCAACTATACAACACCGTCAACTGGTGTAAGCCCCAACATTGCCATCGCTGATCTTTTTCAATTACTGAATGACGGTGATGAAAGCAATGACCCTTATCTTATCGACTGGCGCTCTGCTGAAGACTTTGCGGCCGGCCATATACAGGGTGCTGTTAACATTGCATTGGGAGACCTTGGTTCTAAGATTAATGAGCTCCCTACTGATCAGATGATTGTTAATGTCTGCTATACCGGTCAGACAGCCAGCTTTGCAACCGCTGTTATAAACCTGGTCGGTCAGCAGGACGAGTTTGCAGGACTGGAAGCCCGCAATCTGAAATTCGGCATGTGCTCGGTAACAAACGATACCTCTATTGTTCCTAAAACCGATAAGTGGGTAAACGCGGTCGCCGAAGATGAATTCACCGACAGCCTGGAACAGACCGCCAATACGACCGATACTGAATATGAATTTCCGGCAATCAGCAGCGACGAAACAACCCTGGCCGGTATTATTGCCGCCCAGGTTGATGATGCGGTTTCTGATTGGAGCATAGATGCCGCCACCGTATTTGCCAACACTGATGACTATTTCATCATCAACTACTGGCCTGAAGATCAGTACCTTGACCCGGGCCATATCCCCGGAGCTTATCAGTTCAGTCCCAAAGGGTCGTTGGCAACAGATGCCGATTTGAACCTGCTGCCCACGGACCAGACGATCGTGGTGTACTGCTATACCGGTCAGACTTCCGCCCAGGTTGCACCTTATCTGAGGATGCTGGGCTATGATGCCAAAAGCCTGCTGTTTGGTGTTAACGGCTTTGCATTTGAGGTCTGCCCGGGAACTACGTATCATGGACCGGAAAATGATTATACCAGCATACTAGAATAAACTGTTGAACTATTAGCCCCTCAATGTTCCCCTCGCCGGGCTGCAGATTTTTTACAGCCCCCTTTTACTGCAGCCCGGCATATCCTCTAAAACAATAACTACTGCACCCCTGAGCAGTGCTGTGGGACCGGCTAGCCCGCATTATTCATCAGCATGTAGTGAGCGCACTATCCCTGGTGTTTACTACAAAAAAACCTTCCGGCACGCCTGCAGCCGGTGGCATCGGATGGGGCTGCAAAGGCGGTGCGAGCGATGTCTGGTAATCAAGAAAACAGCTGTTTTTGCGAGCACATAGCCTGAAGCACGCAGTCCGATGCCGCAGGCTGGCCGCTAATAGTCATCAATAATGCGGGCTAGTACTTTTGGACAAACTAAAAAGGCAGATCTTTTTAAGACCTGCCTTTTTAATTTTTTTAAAAACTCTTGTTATCTTTTTAAGGCCAGGACCTTCACTCGGTCGGCCAGCATCTCTACTACATATAATCTGTTCTTATGCACGAAGAGACCGGTCGGTGATTTGAATTTCATGATAGTGCCCTGGCTGTCACCAACAACCGACAGAAACGTTCCCCTTTTATCAAACACCTGGACAACCCCCAGGTAGCTGTCACTTACATACACCCGGCCCTGGGCGTCGACTGCAATACCTTTCGGGCGGTACAACTCACCCTTCTCTACTCCCCACCGGCCGATATTGGCAAGATAGGCGCCTTCAGGGTCCAGCACCTTAATACGGGTATTGATTACTTCCACAATATAGATATTTCCGTCCTGATCAATATCGGCAAGGAATGGAAAACGAAATTCTTTCCGTTCCATGCCCATAATACCGTGTACCCGGAGGATTTCCTGCTTTACAAGATCATAGATAAGCACGCAGTGGTTATCGTTATCCACAACGTAACATTTCTGCTGAGAGCTGTTTACAACCACATCGGTCGGGTCGGAAGGCTTAAACCCTTTCCGGCCGGTGTCGGTTGAAAACTGGGACAGGTAGGTTCCCTCAGGGCTGAACACCTGCACCCGGTGATTGCCCGAATCAGCCACGTATATTCGACCCTCCGCATCAATACCGATACCCAGGGGTGCTTTTAGTTTGCCGCGGCCCTGGCCGGCACCTCCAAATGAGGAAAGATACTTGCCACTGCTGCTGAAGACTTTAACCCTGTTATTAACCCCGTCCAGCACATATATTCTGCCGTTTTTTCCGACAACGACATCACTGGGCTTGTCAAAGTCGGCTGTAAGGGTAAAAAGACTTTTGACCGGCAGGACAGGAACTGCATACTCCTGCCCATATGATACCGGAACATACATCAGTACCATGCCGATAGTTATAAACCGAAATATGTTTTTGAAAAAACTCAATACAACCTCCGTAAATATTGTCACCAGTCAGTTGAATGTTGTCAGTAGTATAATCAGTAACGAGCAATGAGTGCTGAGTAACGAGTATCCCCCTTAACAGCTTTTTCAGCATTTACTGTTTACGGTTCACGGTTTACTGTTTTGCTTCAGTCGTTTTTTCTGCCTGCTTTGCTCGGATCAAACATAGTAGGTAGATAAAATTCCTTATACTCATCGATTAGCTGCATGATCTCCAGGCGTACCAGCCTGTTGATGTAGTTCTGTGTATATCCCAGAGATGCAAGGTCGATATACCCGTCCTGCTGATGACATTCCTTGCATGTTACGGCTTCTTCGGAAATATGGGCCATAAGCTCTTCCTGGATTTTTTTCTTCTCGGCTTCACTATAGCCGGCCTCATTGGCCATGTATTCACGCGCTAAAGCTTCCTTGGGAAATACATCCAGCCGTTTGCCGTCTTTTACTGCTACAATTTTAGCCCCGTAGCTGCCCTGCTGTCCGACGATTTGGGTAACCTGCTGCCCGCTTTTGTTATCAAACCATTTAAAACTGATGGCTTCACCTTCTTTCTTTCTGATGTGACAGGTCTCGCAGGCTACATAAAAAGTGTGCATGTTATAAAACGACCGGAGCTCCTTTGACTCAGTATGGCAGAAGTTGCCATGACATTGCAAACACAGGGGAGCATTATCGGCATCACTGTATACTTCTTCATCAAGTATGTGAAAATGTTCATTGGCCCTGACAGGGTGAACAATTGTTTTAGTAAACTTATTGACCGGTTGCTCCTCAGGGACTGCCGTCGGCTTTGCGGGGAAATAGAGAAATTTCAAAAGCAGGAACACACAGATGGCCGTCACAACTGCAAAAACCACCCCTAAGAAATTACCGATTAATCTCAGGAAAATATTTGTTGATCTACTCATATCTGATTCCTCAAAATATTTATGCCTTGGAGGCGGCCGAAGCCTCTTCAGCCTGTTTTATACGCTGATACTGCAAAGGATGTTCTTCCTCGAGTTCATGTTCGGGTATTTTACCGTTCAGGAAAATTTTGGACATCGGAAACTTGCCCGGTTTCAGGTGCACCTCGTAAAAATGCCACACCATTATGGCACACGATGCCAGGATAGCCTCCATGGTATGCACCAGAATAGAAACATCAAAAAAGAATTTGGGAAACAGGTGCTCCAGCCACAGCACAAACCCGGTCAGGGTAATAATAATATTACCGATCCAGCCGGTCCAGTATTCCATTTTCTCTTTATAGTTAAAACGGTCAAATTGCGGCTTGTCTTTGGAGATCCTTAGATAATAAAGCATATTAAACAGCATGTCCTTGGCATCCTGGAGTGTGGGCAGCATGTCCATAAAGTAACTGCGTCCATCCCTGGTAAACGCAAGATACCACGTCTGATAAAACAGGTTTGCTATCATAACAACTGCAGCAATCCGGTGCAGCAGGCCCCGCCAGTAAAAAACAGGTTCCCTGTATTGTCCGAAAACGGCAATCCACTCCTCAGGAAACTCCACCATGAAACCGGTAACGGCCAGGGTAATAAAGGTAGACCAGACAAGATGGTGCTGAATTCTTTCATGTATGGTCATGCGAATATAGTGTTTTTCTTCAGCATGATTGGAACGCGCCATCAGTGGTGACCCCCTTTCTTCATTTCTCTTCTGGTTGCAAAGAAGTCCAGAATTTGATGAATTATCATAAAAGAGATAAGTCCGGCGATAAGTATTTTATAAAAGTATTTTATAAGCAAAAGAATAAGACTTTGATAGTATTCCAGGGTGGTCATATCTTCCTGGGCCCGTTCCTGCATAAGGGATTTGAAAGGCCTGGCTTCTCCCTTCTTGATCAGTTCCTTCACCTCAAAGGTATCCAGCTTGGTATCAAAAACTTTGGCCTTGGCCCCGGACGGGTGGATTTTTCCCTGGGCGAATGCCGCTGTAGCATCCGGGTGGCACTGCTGCAGGCCGTTTATGTTGCTGCAGGTCTGCACCAGGTTATCCTGGTGGATTGCAGAACCGGGATCTGTTTTCGGTTTGATTTCATGGGCAAGGTAACCGACCGGTGCATGGCAGTCTATACAGTTAGGGGCATTGGGATCATTATACTTTATAGACTGCCAGTGAAACGTGTCACGGTAGGTGCCGGTGGCTTCCAATCCGTGCCTGCTCATCTTTTCCTGGTCTTCATGGCATGAAGCACACAGCGTTACGGTGTCGTATGATGATCGGCGCTCTTTCATCCGGTGAGTCACATGGCTGTAAAACGTCTGGGCCCAGCGCTCATCCTCATGGCATGCCAAACAGCGGTCAAGGAGCTCACAGGCAATAGTATTCGGTTTGCCCGGTTCGCACAGCAACGGCTCAAAAATCCGGTTAGCGTGGCAATAGGTGCAGCCGGGCAGATCATCGGCATTATCTTTAAGCTTTTCGCCGTCATATTTGCTGTGAACACTTTGTTCATATTTTTCAACATCCTTGGCGTGTGAGAATTTTTTTTCAACCGAAGGCTCAACTATATGACATTCGGTAGCACAATCAACTTTCTCCAAATCAACATGGGGAAACTTTTCAACATTGACATGACAGCCTTTGCATTTAACCCGGGCATGGACCGAGTGTGCATATAAATCTTCATTCACGTAAAAGAGCCGCTTCTTGCCGTCGTCATCTATCCTGCCGAGTCCACTGTATTTGTGACATAAAGCGCAGTTCTCTACATCGGCAGCCCGTACCTCCGGGGGGGCCTGCAGCCACAGTGTCATTGACACTAAAATGACAAAAGTCCTTATTAAGAGAGTTTGCGGTTTCATAAATTCTCCCTTGCATATGATAGAAATAATATTTCTAGGTCCAATGTGTATAAACCCTGCATTCTATTTAAATGATGCTGGTTGCTTGCTCCTTGATACCGGATAAGAAAACAACTATCATCCAGCATTTAGTACAGCGTCACATGTGAATTTGTCTGTTCATCGGTGAGGGTCTTTGGTTTTTGGGCCGCCAGGGCGCTGCGAGCACTTGCCTATACTATAAGAGACGGTCATTCAAGCGAGCACATAGCCCGCTGCATTCAAAATCAAAGACCCTCGCTAAATCATACCCACACATTCAAATGTGGTGCTGTACTAGTATCCAGAAGCCGGCAACTATTTATACGACTCCGGTTCCTCCCTCAGCAAAAATTCATACGGTGCGCTGTGAGGATTGTGACACACCGTGCAGTTGTTACCTGCAAACCGCGGCAGATTTTCGTGAATATTCTCTGTTCCTCCTCGCTCATCCTTCACCAGCTGCTCGATATAATTATGGCACTGATAGCAGACAATAATGCCCTTTTCCTTTACGAGCCCGCTATGGTCTTCTCCGTGACAATACCCGCAGGTCAGCTCCTGTTCAGGAACCGTTTCTTGAAACAGCCCGTAGTAGTAATCATGCAGATCCTGTTTCTGCTGCTGAGCTTCATCCTCCTCAATCGGCGGCAAGAGCGGATGGCAGGCCCTGCAGAGTTTCTGTTGGTCATTTACAATATGGGCACCAAACTGGCTGCCATGTTGACTGTGACACAAAAGACAGTTTCCTTCAGCAGCATCCTTATGGGTAAACCGTGCTCCCAGAAGGGCGGGGGTATCATGACAGTCCGACACAAAACACATTTTAAAGACATTGGGCACACCGGGTTCTTCCCTGGTTACTGCGTGACAGGCCCGGCATTTTTTTTCCAGAAATGCTTTATGATACGAGGGTATACCCTCTCCCTTGGTAACCGGGATTAGATCCGTTCGCTGAATTTCTTCCAGGGGAATATCCCTGGCACTGACCTCCTCCTTATCGCTGTGGCAGGCAACACACATATCCTTGGAGCGGTCAAGCCGCAGTTTATACTCTGCCTCTGCGCCCTTTGCAGCCGCTTCCCGTTGTATAATACCCTTGTCATGAGGATTGTGGCAGGTTCCACAAAACACATGTTCCTCAAACAACGGCAGGATGACATTATATTTTTCTTCGGATGCCTCAATTGCCGCAAGCATTTCCTCGGAAGGTTTGTGCATGTGATTTGCTTTGGCCGGATGCAGGGTTTCCTCCTCGCCATGACACGCAGCACAAAAGGTTGACTGTTTGGTTTTGAAATTGACTCCGGTAATATCTGTGACTGCATCAGGATCAGGCAGCGATTCGTGACAGTACAGGCACTGTTTTTCATCAACGTTACCCTCATCGTCAACCTGTTCATGCGGATTAGTCTTGGCATACACATCCCGGTTATGACAGCGAAAACAAAATTCGGTTACCTTTTTGTAAGGTGCCCCCCATAGAAAATTAATATTTTCAAACTGCGCTGCAGGCTCTGCCTGGCATTGCAGGTATACATCATGACAGGTCCTGCAGGTAACCTTACCGTCATACAGGGGAAGCTCTTTAGGAATTGTTACAGCTTCCCCCACTGAGGGAGCAATCCCGACCGGGTGGAGCTCACCTTTGACATTCTCCTTTTCATGGCATGAATTGCACATGGCTATATCATCACCGCCAAACTTGAGCTTCAGATTTTTGTCACCCGGCTGCGGTGCCGACACGTGACATTCTTCGCAATGCTTTCCGGTGAAGTGCGGATTAATAACTTCCTCCTCATCCTTTGCCTGGACAAAAGCAGGACACAACAAAAGGCAAAACGCAAAGATAATCATGTTCCTTATCACTGTATTTATATGTACTGCTTTCGTCCTCATCACTCGTTACTCATTGCTCATTACTTATTATTTGTTACTCAGCACTCATCACTCATTGCTCATTACTCATCATCACTTTTATTGTTCTTCCTCATCAACCTGTTCCAGCTTTATGCGTCCCTTATGGATGTGAAAATATTTAAACATAAAGAGCGCGTCCTCCCCATGACAGCTGGCACAAAAACTAAAGGAAATATTTCTTCTTAGAAAACTGTTGGTAGCATTACCCTCAATTTCTTTGCCTGGAACCTTGCCGGGTCTGCGAGCATCCCACAGGTGCACATCATGGCAGGTACTGCAGACAATATTGCCCTCAACAGATTTCTCACCCTCATCGGTGTAGATCGGAAAACGCTCAAGATACTCCTCATATTCTTCCGCATTCATGGAACCGGCCTTCTCCTGAAGCAGAGCCATATAGATCCGGTCAGGATGAAGACCATAGTCCGGTACTTTATCAGCAGCACAGTCACCCTCAACATGACAGCTGGTACACACCCCGATCATGGTGTTATTGGGCAAGGTAAATTCTTCATTCCAGTTTTCAACTACTGAAGGGCCCAAAGCGCGATTCCACAGAAACTCATCTGTCTGGGCATTATGCACTGCATGGCAGGCACCGCATACCCCTGACTGGTCCGGAGATACACCCTGACTGTTTTGCTCGGCAGGGGCGGTTATAGTAAGATCATGGTCGGTTCCGATTACAGTGGATTGATCCTCATGGCATGCCTTGCACAGAGGGGCACTATCAGCACTTGTCAGACGCAGGAAACTATCTGCAGCAGTCCCCTCCTCTGCCTTATCCTGGGGATCCCGGGGATTCCACTGGTGCGGGTCGTGACAGGTTGAGCAAAAGACCTTCCCATCGGGCTCTTTGCGGCCCTCAGCACTGTACAGCGGAAGGGTGTTCTCGGTGTTCTCTTTCAGTTTTTCATCAATGGGATGAGAAAATTCACCGGTCAGCTTTTCTTCAGCGCAGCTGCCCTTGCTGTGACAGTCTACACAGAGCTTTGTCATAAGGGCTTCTTCACCCTGGGGAATCTGTCTGCTCCACATGTAGATATCGGCTCCGCCATGGGCCAGATGGCAGCTGCCGCACACGCCGGATTCTTGCGGCAGCTGATCGCGGATGTTTTTTTCTTGCGGGGCTGTAACCGCAAGATCATGATCTGTTTTTTCAATTGCAGCCTGTTTCTTATGACACCCCAGACAAAGGTTTGAACCCTCATGTGCGGTTCTCAGAAAACTGTTGGTAATGTCGCCCTGATCGTCCTTGGATCCTTTGTTCTGCGGGTTTAAAGGATCCCACTGATGGCTGTTATGGCAGCTGGAGCAGTAGATAAATCCCTTGCTGCTTTTCTTGCCGGTTGCGGTAAAAAGCGGGAAGTCCATGACTTCTGTTTCATCTTCCGGTTTCACACCGACGGGGTGCCCGGTTTCAGGTATAAGCACCTCCTCGGCACTTTTACCTTCGGCATGACAGCTCTTGCATATACCAATAGCGGTTTCCTCTTGGCCTTCCCACCAGCGGGCCCACATGAACGGGCCTATCCCCTCATGCATAAGGTGGCAGCTGCTGCAGGGGCCTGATTGCGAAACCGTTTCGCCCCGTATGTTTTTTGCATCAGGGGCCATTTCCCTCAGATCATGTTTGGTTCCGCTGATAAGTTTCTCCTGGGAAGCATGACATTGCAGACAAGCTGAATCTTGTTTGTTCTGATCTAACAATAAAGATTCAGGGACAGGCGCTTCATGGGTTGCATGGCAGCTGACACAAATCAACTCCCCCTGTGAACCCAGTCTGATCTCTCTGCCGTTTTGCCAGTTTTTGGGAATCTCGGCCTTCTCCGGCTTTACATCAACGCTGTGAGAAAAGCGATTTCTGTTTTTATGCTCACTCAGACCGGGTGCTTTGCCATGGCATTGTTCACAAAGCACGGGATAGACAGCCGGACGGTCAACCGGCAGTACCAGACGCTTATCACTGAAACCGCCATGGGCAACATGACAACTTTCACAAATTACCTGGTTGGGTTTGCTGCCTGTATACCCGCCGTATAAAATAATCTTTTCAGAAACTTCCAGGGTGGTTTCATCAACAGGATGGTGCCCCTTCTCCGGACCGCCGACCTGCCCCTCATGGCACATGGTACACATCTGCGAGTTTTCGTTTGAGGTGCGCAGGAAAATGGTTTTTTCTATGCCCGGTTCGGTTGAGACCCCATGAGCACTGTGACAGGTGGCACAATCCATCTTGCCCTCTTCGTCAAGGGGGAAGATTTCCGGCACGCTAATTTTTTCAGAAGGTTTAACACCTACCTGATGCATCCTGTCATTAAACACCTGTTTGCGCGAATCAACTGTTGAGCCGTCATGACAGGAAAAACACATCTCGGCATCAGCCGCGGTGGGTTTTTCAGGCAAAGCGGCAAGCTCAGTGCCTCTGTGCTCCACAAAAAAGGTGTCCACCCAGCTATAGTGGCAGATGGCACATTCCTTGGCAGAATCGGGCTCCAGCTTACTTGCCGGTGTCGCCGTATCAACCTGGGCAACCACAAACCCGGGACTACCTAAAAACAGCAGCACAAAAAGCAGTATGCGCACATCCGGTATTGAGCCGGTTACCTTTGAACTTTGAAATTCGAAATTCGAACTTTTTTCTGTCATGCTTTGCTACTTTATATCTTTAACCGTGATCACGCACCGAAAGCCGATATTAAAGCTGCCCAGCGCAGGATCATTCTTATGCCGGTTTGCTATACGCAGTGCCACCTCATTTGAATACCAGGCACCGCCTTTTACAACTTTGCGCATGCCCTGCAAAGGGCCTTGAGGATTTCTACCGGAGCTTACACTATAGTAGTCACTGTCATACCAGTCCTGGCACCATTCCCACACATTCCCGGCCATGTCATACAGGCCAAAACCGTTGGGCGCATAACTCTTAACCGGCATGGTCCCGAATGAATTGTAGTTGGCCTGCTGCTGATGTATCCCCTCACCCCATGGATATAGTTTCTCTGCCAGGCCGCCACCGGCGGCCTTTTCCCACTCCGCCTCGGTAGGTAGCCTCTTGCCGGCCCACCGGGCAAAAGCTTCGGCATCATACCAGCTTACGCCGACTACGGGTTCCTCCGGGCGGTCATATTTCGGATCCCATAAGGGATGGGGAGGATAACCGGTTGCTTCTAAAAAATGTGCATAGCGGGCGCAGGTAACCTCGGTTTCATCTATATAAAATGCATCAAGGTACACACTGTGCTGCGGTTGTTCATCATCATCCCCGGCGCTGCTGCCCATCACAAAAGAGCCGGCCGGCACCAGGACCATAGTAACGGAATCCGTGTTGCTGACAAGTGTTTTAGGATAGGGCTGCCCGCTATCAATAGTATCATGAGGGGCGGGAACAAATGAGCGGCATCCCCATAAAAAACATACTATAAAAGAGAGCACCCCAACAATGCGATATCGCTTCCTAAACATCTGATTTCTTTCTAACGGTTCCCCAAAATGCAGTACGATGTGGAATTATCCTTGCCCCTTTTTTGTTATGAAGCCATGATAAAAAAAAGAACGGTGAAAAAAAATATTAGAATATGATATTTTTTTTTGCATTTATCAAAAGAATTTGATATTGAATGAGGTGTTTTTACAAAATAAAACTTTTTTATTATATGTAGCAGAATAAGTCAAGGCGTTATTTCAATAATTTATATAAACCTTGCTCATTATATGGCTTTTACCAAAAAAATTTTGCTAAAAATCCTCTCACCCGGCATTCTTGTGCTCATCATTGCCGCTGCATGTGTTCGCTATACAGACCAGATTAAACTTGCAATTCCATTTCCCGATGCAACCTATGTTGGTTCTGAAGAATGCGCCGTATGCCACGAGGACGTGTTTGAATACTTTAAAAAAACAGTCCATTTTAAACTGCGTGACTTTGAAGTGCCCGGGCAGATGCGGGGGTGCGAATCCTGTCACGGCCCGGGCAGCGCGCATGTTGCCGAGCGGGGCAAGGTTGATCAAATACTTAGCTTTAGCAAACTGACTCCGGAGCAGGGTTCGGCAATCTGCCTGCAATGTCACCGGCAGGAACCGCTCATGGACTGGAACAACAATCTACATGCCACCAGTGCAGTAGGGTGTAACGACTGTCACAAATCCCATAAAATTACTGCAAAAAAGATGGTTTACAAAGGTGACCCGGAGCTGTGCTATGACTGTCACCAGCAGATGCGGGCACAGGCTGAATTTCCATCCCATCATCCTATCCGCGAAGGTAAGATGACATGTACAGACTGTCATAATACTCATGGTGCCGACCCCGGTGCTTTAAAGGTAGGCACCGTGAATGATCTCTGCTATGAGTGTCATACTGATAAGCAGGGACCTTTTATCTATGAACATCCGCCGGTTGAGGAAGGCTGCTCACTGTGCCATGACCCTCACGGCACTATTGCCAACAACCTGTTAAAACAAAATGAGCCGTTTCTTTGTTTGCGCTGTCACCGGGGACACCGGGGTAATCCGGTTCCGCGCGGTGGGCTAAGGCATCCGAGCATGCCGACCCTGCTGACATCCTGTTCTCAGTGTCATTCACAGGTCCATGGCAGCGATCTGCCTTCCCAGATGGGTGAAGGCAATTTGACAAGATAATAACAGAACATTGCTGACTGCTGGCAGGTATCCAGAAGCTGGAATCCAGCATCACTTACCTATAGCAGTACATTATTGATATATTAATTTTTTTTAAAATACTCACTGTTTGTATCTTGAAAGAATAATAAAATGGCTATACCATGCCGATGCGTTCTTAGCTTTTTCCTTGCGGTTGTAATCGTTGCTTGCATCTGTGCCGGCACTTCCGCCTGGGCTGAGGAAGCGCAAAAGAAAGATTCCGCAAAAGCCGTTGAGTATTCTTTTGATGCCAGCATCGGGTATCATCATGCCAATGTAAACAGTTATCGCGGAAAAGTGGGCGAATATGAAGTGCTGGATCCGGGCATGGAGGCCGCATTCAGTTTTGAAGCCTATACGCGCAGCAAATACCTTGATATTATCGGTGACATTAAAGACAAACATGACCAGCGGTACCTGCTCGGCTTTGATAGTGACCGGATTTTTCAAACCGAAACATCTTACAATCGTTTCAGGCACTACCTTGACCATGATCCTTTAAAAAATCAGGACTTTTATACCGATTTTGATGCAGGCAAAACTAACTCCATTACCTGGGAAGAGGTAAAAAGCAAAAACACTTTTCGTGTTCCTTTTGTTCCGGGCCTGAAACTTACGGCAGATTACCGGCAGGTGAACAAGCGCGGCCACCGACAGGCTACTACTGTCAGCAAGTGCACCCAGTGTCACGTTAGCTCTCGAAACAGGCGCATTAACCAGACCATTAAGGATATTAAAGTGGGCGCTGAAATGGCGGTTGGCCCGCTTACGCTCAACTACAGTCACCTCCAGAGAAACTATAATGAGGGCGGCAGTGCGCCCATTGCGTATTACAGTAATGCCGCAACCTCCTTCCCCGTTAAAGGGTATAACCGCTACAATTCAGTGTCAGATTCACGCACCTATGTGAACCAAATTAAAGCTCGGGTGGACCTCCCCCTTCAGTCTACTTTTTATTTTGATTATGAGACCGGTAAAAACCACAACCGGGAAACCCGCAATGAACGGGAGTTCCAAAGCTATGCGGTTCGCTTGGCAACTGCCTGCTTAAAATATGTTTCTTTCAACTTTAATTATTATGATTATGACATGGAAAATGATGTTCCGAATGCTATGGAACGGGATGTTACCAGAAGCGGTTTTTCATTCAGGACAATTTCCTGGAAAAAAACGTTTTTACGGGGCAGCTACCGCGTGGAGGATATAGAACGGCGCAACAGCGCCGAGGAATCGACCCTGAAACAGATTTTTACGCTGGCACTGTTTAGCAGGCCGCACCGTAAGCTGAATTTTAACATACAGTACCGTAATGAACAGATTGATGATCCCTTTATTTCTGAACAGTGGGAATTGATCAGGTTCACGCAAACCAGTCTGCCTACCAGAAGAGATGAGCTGCAGCTTGCGCTGAACTGGACACCCCGCGGCAACCTGTCCTTTTCCTCTACCATCCGCTATGGAGATTCTGAAAGCAGCCGCTATGTAATAGATGAAGAAAGGCTGGAAATGATATTCAGCATGTGGTATGCACCCAATGACAGGCTCATGCTCACAGCTTCCTATAGCCTTATTGATACGGATATCGATACCCGCGCAATCTATAAAACCTATCACCGCAGCGGGAGCCTTTCGGATTATCTATTTGACCGCAGTGTTCCCTATGATGACTCAAGCCACTGCTACAACCTGACGATTAACTATCGCCTCAGCAAAAGGGTGGCCTTGACAGGCAGTGCTACCTATGTAGACTCCAGTGCTGATTATGACTCTTATATTAATACAAAAAATATCGGTAAATTCTCCGACCTTAACATTGAACGCCTTGATACGGCCCTCGGACTGGATTACCTCTACAAGCCCAACCTCTCTTTCTACACACGCTATAATTATCGGGACTATGATGACCGGGAAGTGAGTGACCTTGATGGGGAAGCCCACATTATTAGTTTTGGTGTAAACTATTCATTTTGATCCTGCATTCTTTCCATCTACTCTGATAAATATGCTATAACTATAGTAAAGTACCTATGGAGGCATCCGGCATGAAAAAATTTGTGTATATTAGTTGTGTCTGTCTGCTGATATGTATACCCTGCCGGAATGCTGCGGCTGTCCGGGTAAACCTTACCAGTGAGTCTGTAACGGAGGCCGTAGATACCGGAACAAAGCATGGGTCAAAAATTACCGCTTACCTTAAGCAACAATATAGTTTCGGCAATGAGGATATGTTTGAAGAATATGGAATTATAAGGAGCAAGTGGTCAAAACTTGCAATGCTGGCCGGCTTGTTAGCCGCCAGGGACAAACAACCCTCGGAACGGGAAATAAATCACATTACCGGTGACACCCATCTGCAAATAGATGTCGTTACTTATGGCAATACAATTGATTTTGCCGAAAAATGTAAGGTTCACCTGGTGCAGAACGGCACCATCATAGAGCCGGAAAAAACCTCTGCAACGCATTCCTCTCATATACCCGGTAAAAAAACAGCAGCCTCAGGTTTTCCGAAATATCGTGCCACCGTAGGATCATATTTTGCCTACGGCACGTTCTGCCCTGACTGCAAAGTTGAAATTGTTTTGACCAAAGATGGTAAAACAGTTACCTTTGCAGTCAATCTTGCTGATTATAAATAAGCAAGAGTACTCCAGCGCAGGTTAATAATAAAAAAACCACCCCGATATCGGGGTGGTTTTTTATTTTACATGTTCAGTTTGAGCTATATGGCAGATGGGGGTTTTCCGACAGCCTCCAGTACAGCGTCACACTTTAATTTGTCAGTTGATCGATGAAGGTCTTTGGTTTTGGGCAGCAAGGGCGGTGTGAGCAATTGCCTATACTATAAGACACAGTCGTTCCAGCGAGCACAGAGCCCGCTGCAATCAACACCAAAGACCCTCGCTAAATCTTTACCCCCAAATTCAAAAGTGACTCTGTACTAGTCCGCATGTATCAATGTTGCCGCCTGCACTGCCCAGTCAAAATCATGCGCCCTGCCGAAACTGCCGTCATGGCATCCCAGACAGGTAAAATTCAGGGTGAGAAAACCATTGGTATAGGTTTTACCATCCTCCTGGAAAAACATTGCAGCAGGTTCTGCAGCCGTATCCACACTGTAGAGATGTGCACGTGTGTCGCCTTTCAGGTTATCTCCTGCACCGGTTGATGTCTGTTTCTTCACGGCCAACGGCATATGACAATCAATACAGTCAACTCCTGCTGCGATATGAAACTGATTTATCGTCTCAGTGTGGCATGTAGTGCAATCAATAATAATGGCGTCCTGAGGATTGTTTTGCACACTGACGTGGGGATTGTGGCAGCGTACACACTTAAAGGCTGCTTTACCGCCGGTAAGCAGCTCATCAAACTGCTGGTTGTGTTTTATCAGGCCGTCCTCTGCCTCCACCCTGTTCTGGCTGTCCCCCCTGGTATGACAACGCCCGCACAACTCGGCAGACGTATCGACAATGATGTTATCCTTTGAAGGAGAGCCAACATGGTTACTGCCGGGGCCATGACAGTTTTCACAATCTATAAATACATGCAGGGAGTCCTGCAGGTCCTCCGCGATATCTGCATGGCACAGCTTGCAAGTCTCTGAACCCACCGCGACCGGCGGCTCATCAGGGGTAGCCTCCGTAATACTGAAGGTGGCTTCACGAGTTGAAATTGCATCTATGATACCGACAAAGGATATCCGTGCTGTTGCCGTACCGCTTGCATTAGCAGGAATGCTCACATCCCAGGTGGTGGTATATGATCCGGCAGGCAGAAAGGCGTACTCTGCCGGAAGCGTTTCCTGAAAATTGGTTGCGCTGATTTCTCCCCATAAAAAAACAGCCGTCATGCGACCGTCCACGCTAAAATCAACTTTAACCCGCATATCATCACCAGGTTCAAAAACTGTTGTGGCAGTGCCGCCCGGATCAGTAGTGAGTACTTCATCAACACTCATTGTCTCAGCACAGAAACCCGTTTGAACGGAGATCATAACCGGCACCAAACACACAGCTAGAACAACAGCCGGAAAAGCATAGCGTCTAAAAAAAATAGTAAGCATCATGAATTTCTGTCTCCTTTTAGTTGCTGGATCATGGTAAAGCTGAAAACAGCATTCTATATCTATAGATTATAAATTATAACGAGCCCAACAGATACCCTGCAGCCAGAACGGTCTGGGTATCATCCCCGACATAGGCAATGCCGCTGGCCAGGAGGACAGGGTCAAGTGCAAACCCGGTAAAAAACAGTGTTAGATCCCTTCCCGAAAAAAAGTCAGGTGCCCGATAAACGGCTACAAAGGCATTGCCGGCAGACAGGTATGTGCCGAAACCATCCATACAGCCAATCACTAAAATATTATCTGGTCTGAAGGTTATGGCTGTGGGATTACACCCCGGCAACGGATTCAGCATAAACACTTGGTAGCGCTTGTTGGCAACATCTGTTGCTTCGGCGGCGGCTGCCGGCAGTGTACCGGCAGCGATAAGCAAAAGCACGAGACTTAAGATGATTAGTGGTTTTGTATGCTTCATAGGGCAGACCCTCACTTGTTATGAATTGATGCTCATGCGTGAAATACTATTACTTTTTTGGTCAGTAAATCAAAAAAAAAAAAATCCGTCAAGAAAAAAGATGATGGATTTCTGTTTTGTTATCGCAGCTATGATCTATGGCGTTTGGTATAATAAAGCATTCTAATTATAGCAAAATATCTAACGATAGAAAAGCTCAACTCTTTGGCCGTAATAACGCAATTGCAGAATAGGTGTTTTTTTTGTTGACAATTCGCACCACTTTTACTAATTCATACAAATATGATTCCCAAAGTTTCGTCTCTAAGGCAAATCGTGCTATGAGATGTGACCGAAAGGGTAATACTCTAAAGGGTCTTACCTCCCGTACTTGGAAAGGGAAAAGAAATGTTGGCCATTACCTTCCGATATACGGGTGCTGGCCTTTTTTAGCCTGGCAGGATATATATATAACTTATATTTATATAATTGCTCATTAAACGGGTTGACAAATCAGGAAATTTTTATAGGCCTGGCTGTTTACCGCTGTTCCGGGGTTGTGTTTTTTACTCATAATGGAATAAACAAACAGAGCATACTTTCAAACAAGAATAGATAATTGTAATAACAAATACCGATAGTATCTATTTGATGCAGCAGATGCTGTTAACGTAATTAGTTTCTCCGAGTGGGCTGTTTTGATTCAAATCGTTTTTTTGATGCCACGACACCGCGCGGCACTTATAAAACGTGATTGCATAACGCACGGGGGAGTTTACACCAGGGGATATTAGGTAATATGGTGTACCCCTTTTCCTTCCGTCAGAAAAAACCTGTTTAATCTTTTAAGTTGAAGGAGGCTGTATGAAGAAAATTGAGAAACAATATGCAGAACTAATGCAACAATGCGATGCAAACCTCGATCGCATTGAAAAAGAGCTGCCTGGCCGCGGCTTCAATCTTACAGAGGAACTGCAAAGACGGGGAATCAGCAGGCGTCAGTTCATCAAATGGTCCTCAATGATGACTGCCACCCTGATGCTTCCGCCCGTGTTTCAGTCCAGGGTTGCGCGGGCCGCAGAAAACTTTTCCCGGGTTCCTGTTATATGGCTGCACCTTGCCGAATGCACCGGGTGTACGGAATCGGTTATCCGAACACAGTCGCCCGATATCCTGCAGCTCCTGCTGGACAACATCTCGCTGGAATACCACGAGACCCTCCTGGCCGCTTCAGGTGACCAGGCTGAGGAGCGGCTGCAAGAAGCTCTGGAGGAATTCGAGGGCCAGTTTGTCTGTGTGTGCGAAGGCGGTATCCCCACCGGAACCCCCACAACCGCACAAGAAGGGCAGTACCTGACCCTTGGGCCACATGCAAAAACAGGGCTTGATCTTGCCCAGGAGGTCACATCCAAAGCAGCCGCCGTGATCTCACTTGGAAGCTGTGCAGCTTTTGGAAATGTCCAGGCCGCTTTACCCAACCCAACCGAAGCCAAAGGTATTGGTGATGCGTTGGATATTGGCGTGGTTAATATCCCGGGCTGTCCACCCAATGCAGTCAGCTTTATCGGCACAGTGCTGTATGTGATCCTGTTCAAAAAACTGCCTGAGGTGGATGATGAGGCCCGTCCCTTATTTGCCTATGGCAGAACAGTGCATGATTACTGCGAGCGTCTGGATAACTTCAAAGCCGGTAATTTTGTGAAAAGCTGGGATGATGATGGCGCCAAACAAGGCTATTGTCTTTTCCAGATGGGCTGCAAGGGACCCACAACCTATAACAACTGCTCCCGCGCACGTTTTAATCAGAATACAAGTTGGCCGGTCGCAGCCGGGCACGGCTGTATCGGCTGCTCCGAGAAAGATTTCTGGGATAACAATTCACCGCTCTACACACTTCCCTCGGCTGCAACGGAAGAAGCAGCTGAAGAGCGTATCGCCCGCTACAAAGCTGTCCTGAATAAAATCGGAGTTCCGCTTGATTCACCAACGGCTAAAGGGCTTGGTATTAAAGGCTGATGTTTGGTTATAGGACGCAACAACAAGGAAAAAATGTTCAATCTTAACGGAGGTTTACATAATGGCACGAAAAATCATTGATCCCATAACCCGTATTGAAGGTCATCTGCGGATTGAAATCGAACTGGATGACAACAATACCGTAACCAATGCCTGGTCAAGCGGTACCCTCTGGCGGGGCATGGAAATCATACTTAAAGACAGACCCCCGCAGGATGCTCCTCTGTTTACCCAGCGCATCTGCGGTGTATGTACCTATTCTCACTATGAAGCATCAACCCTGGCCAACGAGGCGGCCTTTGGAGTAGCGGCCCCTAAAAATGCCCGTTTGGTGCGCAATCTGATAAAGGCATCCCAGTGGCTGCATGACCACCCGGTGCATTTCTATGTTCTGCACGGGCTTGACTGGGTTGACATCACCAAGGCCCTGGAAGCCGACCCGGAGGCAGCGGCGGCTTTAGCCAAAAGCACCGCTGAACTTACCGGTGTAGAGCCCTATAATGCCACGGCCGAAACCTACACTGCCGTGCAGAAAAGGCTGAAAGCCTTTGTTGACAGCGGCCATCTGGGCCCGTTTGCCAACGGTTACTGGGGACACCCGGCATACAAGCTTTCTAACGAAGCAAATCTTGTCATCACCTCACATTATCTCGATGTGCTGTCGGTCCAGCGGATCGCAGCCCAGGCCATGGCTGTCTTAGGCGGCAAGAACCCTCACCCGCAGTCACTGATTGTCGGTGGTGTCACCTCAGTGCTGGATGCCCTTGATTCCGATCGACTCGACCTGTATCTGAACAGCATTAACCAGGTAAAGGACTTTGTTGAGCGGGCCTATCTGCCGGATGTGCTCCTTGCAGCGGCAACCTACAAGACCGAACAGCCCGCAACCACCGGCGCAGGTGTCGGCAATTTCCTCTCTTATGGCTGTTTTCCGCAGTCGGAGGGTTTTACGGCAGCAGGCCTTCTGTCGGATCCGCTGTTCCCAAGCGGCGTTATCACCGACGCCGACCTTACCCAGGTCGCAGAAGTGGATCCTCTGCTCATTACCGAACACGTCAAGCACTCCTGGTATGAAGGTGAGGCTGCCCTATATCCGGGCCAGGGCGAAACAAATCCGAACTACACCGGTTATGATGCCAATGGCAATGTCGACGGCGACAATAAATACAGTTGGGTAAAAGCCCCGCGCTATAATGGTTTGCCGACGGAAGTGGGTCCCCTGGCCAGAATGCTCGTGGGCTATGTCCGCGGTGCCCTGGGCGGTGACACAACCATAAAAGATACCATCGACACAGTCCTTGACATTGCCGGTTTAGTCCCTACGGATTTGCTGTCAACCCTGGGGCGCACCGCTGCCCGCTGTGCTGAAACCGTTATCCTCGGCACCCAGATTGCCGGCTGGGTTGATGAACTGAAAAACAACACGCAAAGCGATACAAAATTCTGGGAAGAAGCTCAGATACCCGAGACAGGCGAAGGCTTCGGCTTGACTGATGTTCCCCGCGGCGCGCTGGGTCACTGGATAAACATTGCGGACAGTAAAATTGCAAATTACCAGGCCGTAGTGCCCTCAACCTGGAACGCATCACCCCGGGATGCCGATGACCAGCGGGGTCCCTATGAAGAGTCCCTGATTGGCCTTACGCTTGCAGATGCCGACAAGCCTCTTGAAGTAATCAGGGTCATTCACTCTTTTGACCCATGCCTGGCCTGTGCCATTCATCTGATTACACCCAGGGGAGATGTGAAAAAATTCCAGATATCCAAGGTAGGCTGAAAGGAAGGCTAAAAAACCATGATTACCGTACTGGGTCTGGGAAACATACTGCTCAAGGATGAAGGCTTTGGCGTACACTTTATTCGCTGGTTTGAAAAGCGGCACGACCTGGGACCCGCCGTTGAGATTGTCGACGGCGGCACGCTTGGTTTTGTGCTGCTGGATTTGGTCTGTAAAAGCGAGTATCTTGTAGTGGTTGATGCGATACGGGTTGATGCCCGGTCCGGATCACTGTTTCGTTTCACCCCCGAAGATCTTCCTCCTGAGTATCTCACCCAGGGTGCGGCTCATGATGCGGCATTTTTACAAGTGCTGTTGCAAGCCGAAATGCTGCACGCATCTCCACGGGAGTGTGTGATCATCGGCATCGTGCCTGAAGATATCAAGGGACTGGGCCTGACGGTAACCCCTGCCCTTGAATCGAAGTTTGCCGAGGTTGAAGAACAGGTGCTCAAAGAGCTTGAGCGCTGGGGCGTTACGGCAAACAGGTATAAAGCAGCCGACACACATGTAGCCGTCAAGCAGTAAGGAACTGTAGTGAAGGATAAAGAAAAAAATATATACTATAAGGGAGGTTCAGTAATGAAAAAAGTATTCGTTTTTTGTTTGTTTCTGGTATTGATTCCGGCGGTCTGCCTGGCCTCATCCGGCAGCGGCAAAGCCTACCAGGTAACATTTGACTCTGAAATACTGGGAAAATACATAGCTGAAGATGAAGCAGACACTTATGAAGCCGGTAGCGTTGCGGGAATCGTTGTGTTCAGCGCAGAATCATTTCAAAGCGGCGTCATCTCAATAGAATATGCTAATGAAAATGGAGATATCGGTACCGGTTCGTTTGCCAGCACCGGCCGTTTCGACATGTCCGGCACGTTCGATCTATATGACAGTAAAGGTGATTACTACCTGGCAACCTTTACTGCCTTGACAACCCGTTTTTTCATAGTCGGAACGCTCACAATTACCGATCCGAAAGATGGTGCCACCGCCGAGGGAACATTCAGGGGAAGGTCAACCGATCTGGAGTAACCTCTCACGCACTGTTAAAAAGAACCACACAGGCCTGACCACTGCACTGCAGGATCGGGCCTGTTTTTTTTATGCTGAATCAACAAAAAAAAGCCGGACAAATTTGTTCTCTATCTATATTTACGGCTAAATGGTAAGGTTGAGATACTATCCGTCAGCATACATAGCTTATAATTATTCTTTTGTTAATAATTAATATATAGATTTTCTCTATAAAAAAGGTCGGTTGTATAGAAAAGTTATTGACATCCCCTATAATTAATGCTACTCAAGCTCAAATTAACATTACTGTAACTTTAACAGAAAATAATAACGTGACCATCTCCTCCGAAATCCAGAAGATTGAAGAGAGTCTTAACCAGTTGCGCGGCAAAGAGTACATATCTGAATCTACTATTGATTTTTTTCAGGATATTCTGAAGGCCCAGTGTGCGGCAAAAAACAAATTCAAGGAAAACAGCATATCTATTTCTCTTGCCGACAGCGAAATTTCCGAAAAGCTGCGTCAGGGAATCCCCCTAATCTGCTGGGAAGACATCCCTCCTAACGAAACACTGCTTGCTGATCTTTTCCTCCAGTTATGTAATATCCTTAAAAACCACCAGGATAGTGAAACTGAGGAAATCCAAAAAATAATTGACTCCCAAACCGACGGCAACCTCAACATCGGGGATCTGATCAGGAAACTTTCTCAGCAGGACAGTGATTATTTCCACACGGTGTGCAACGAACTTGGACTCAACAAGGAAGTTGTCGTTTTCCTGACGCTCTCTGCAGCAAAACCGTTTTTCGAAGCAATCGCCCCTGGGCTGCGTGACAGGGTTGCCGATGATAAATGGTTAAAAAATTACTGTCCTATGTGCGGCAGCAGTGCTCAACTTTCAACGCTGGATAAAAAATCCGGACAACGCTACCTCTACTGCACCCTCTGCAGTAGTCACTGGAGATATATGCGGCTTAAATGTTCATTCTGTGGTGATGAACAGGCCGGCGGCCAGAAATTCCTGGCAGAAGAACAGGGCCCGTACCGCATTGATCTGTGTGAAAAATGCAAAAGGTATATTAAGACCCTTGATGAAAGAAAGCTTGTAGATTCAAAAGAGATTATACCCTCTATTGAAGACCTTGCCACCATGTATCTTGACATGCTGGCAGAAAAAGAAGGCTATGAACGTTCGTGGTTTCTACCCCCGTCGGTTGAAGATGTGCACCAGGCCGACAAAAACACAACGTTGCATTAAAAAAATATCGGTTTTAAGATTATCTCCGTAGCTGCGTGCTTCCCTTCGGGAAGACCAGCCGAGAGGGGTTTTGAGCAATCAAAATACCTGCTGTCTAAGCAAAGGAGATTGAAGCATACGGCTTCAATCTCCTTTTTTTATGCAAATGCAAATAACTATTAATTAATAACAGTGTAACATTGGAGGAAGGAGGGATCGATTGTTCATTTTTTTTAATAGTACCGCAACAGGTAATGTTTAAGTAATTTTTTTAGTAGCGTTACATTCTAGAAAGGGGGTTTAGCTGTATGAACATCACTAGACGAGGTTTCCTGAAAGCATCAGGAATTGCCATGGGTGCAATGCTTTGCCCTGCGTTCTTAAAGGATGCCAAAGCAAAAACCTATGCCTGGAAACTCAAAACGCTTGAGGGCACCGATACAACCACCATTTGTCCGTACTGTGCCTGCGGTTGTGGTCTTGTTGTGACTGCTTCCGGTGGTAAAGTTATCAACACCGAAGGCGACCCTGACCATCCGGTCAATGAAGGCACACTGTGCGCCAAGGGTAATTCTCTTTACCAGACCGTCAACAATGACCGCAGAAACTCTACCGTGCGCTACCGTGCACCCGGAGCCAGCGACTGGCAGGATATCACCTGGGATTCGGCTATTGATATGATTGCTAAAAGAATTAAGCGGACCCGCAGATTTAACTTCACCCGCACTGATGATGACGGCAACATAGTAAATCGAACCGAGGGTATTGCATGTATTGGTGGTGCCGCACTTGATAACGAGGAGTGCTACCTCTACACCAAACTGGCCCGGACCCTGGGCGTGATTTACATCGAACACCAGGCGCGTATATGACACTCCGCGACTGTAGCGGCTCTGGCAGAGTCGTTTGGACGCGGTGCTATGACCAATCACTGGATCGACATCAAGAACAGTGATGCGATAATCATCATGGGCAGCAATGCTGCCGAGAACCATCCCATATCATTTAAGTGGGTCACCAAGGCAATGGAGAACGGCGCAAAACTTATCAGTGTTGACCCGCGCTTTACCAGGACATCTTCTAAGGCCGACTATTTTGCCCAGATTCGTCCCGGAGCAGACATTGCTTTTATTAACGGTATGATTAATTACTGTATTGAAAATGAGCTGTACAACAAAGAGTACGTGGAGATTCATACAAATGCGCTCACAAAGATTAACTCTGAGTTTGCTTTTGATGAATCAACCGGGGTCTTCAGCGGTCTTGCCAATGGCAAATACGACAAGACCTCCTGGGGCTACGACCTGACCGATGACAACAGTAATAAATTTGCCGAGAGTCTGGATACAGATAACAGTGTCTTCGGACTGCTTAAAAAACATGTATCCCGCTACACACCGGAAAAAGTAGAAGCGATAACCGGCATCCCCCAGGCAAAATTCCTTGAGATTGCCGCAGCCTACTGCGCAACCGGCGCGACTGACAAGGTCGGTACCATTATGTATGCCATGGGCTGGACCCAGCATACCCACGGCGTGCAGAACGTCCGCGCCATGGCTATCCTGCAGCTCCTGCTGGGCAACATCGGCCTGGCCGGCGGCGGCGTAAACGCGCTGCGCGGCGAGTCCAACGTGCAGGGCTCAACCGACCACTGCGTGCTCTATCACATCCTGCCGGGGTACCTGCCCTGTCCATCTTCAGCTCAGCAGGATTTGGATACCTATGTTGCCTCTAAAGCAGCTCCGACCATCAACCCGGGCAAAAGCACCAACTGGTGGCAGCATACCAAAAAATACGCTGTCAGCCTGCTGAAAGACTACTTCGGCGAGAATGCCACAGCTGAAAATGAGTTCGCCTATCATTACCTGCCCAAGCGTTATGGCGACCACTCTCACATCCCGCTCTTCGAGGCCATGGATGAAGGCGTTATTAAGGGTATGATCGCCTTGGGTCAGAACCCGGCTGTCGGCGGCCCCAACGCCGAGTTTGAGCGTGACGCCCTCGGCAAGCTTGACTGGCTGGTTGTGGCCGAGCTGTGGGAAACCGAGACGGCTGCATTCTGGAAGCGCGAAGGCGTTGATCCCTCTACAATCGATACCGAGGTGTTCCTGCTGCCGGCTGCGGCTTCCATTGAAAAGGAAGGCAGCATTACCAACAGCGGCCGCTGGATGCAGTGGCGCTATAAGGCTATTGATCCTCCCGGGGATGCCATGTCTGATTTATGGATCCTGTATCAGCTGGGCAAGCGCGTCAAAGAACTGCACCAGTACAGCCCGCTGCCCCAGGACAAGCCCATCAAGGCTCTTGAGTGGAACTACAATGAAGATGCTGCGGGTGAGCCGGATGTCAACGAATGCGCCAAGCGCATCAACGGCTACTTCCTGGAAGACGTTGTGAAAGATGACGGCACAACGTTTGCGCAAGGCACGCTGGTCCCCAAGTTCACCGAGCTGCGCGACGACGGTTCCACTTCTTCAGGTAACTGGCTCTACTGTGCCAGCTATACCGAGGATGGCAACATGGGCAAGAATCGCGACCTGGATAATTCCAAAGATACAAGCGATATCGGCCTCTACTCCAAGTTTTCATGGTGCTGGCCGGTCAACCGCCGGATCATATACAACCGTGCATCCTGTGACACCGACGGTAACCCCTGGAATGAAGACAAGAAGGTTATCTGGTGGGATGGAGAAGCCTGGCAGGGTGGTGACGTGCGTGATTTCGGCACCTCAGCTCCCGAGGAGCGAGTCGGCGCTTTCATCATGAAACCGGAAGGGCTGGGACGAATCTTTGGTATGGGCCGTGCTGACGGACCTCTTCCTGAGCACTACGAACCCTTTGAAAGTCCGATTCCCGGCAGCAGCAATCCCATGGGACACAGCCAGAAGAGCAACCCGGTTATCACGGTCTATCACGAACCCTGTGACTGCGAGGAATTCCCTTATGTCTGCACGACCTACCGTCTGGTTGAGCACTGGCAAGCCGGCGCCATGACCCGTAACCTGCCCTGGCTTGCGGAGATTGTGCCTGATGCGTTCTGTGAAATTAGTGAGACCCTGGCTGCTAAAATCGGTGTTGTTACCGGCGATAAGGTTGAAATATTCAACGATCGCGGTAAGGTAACAGTGTTTGTCCTGGCATCAAACAGAATCAAGTCACTGGATATTGCCGGCGTTACGGATCCCGTTGAGGTAATCGGGCTGCCATGGCATTTCGGCTATCAGGGTATTGCAACCGGTGACAGCGCGAATGTTCTTACTCCCAATGTCGGCGATCCTAACACCAGCATACCGGAGTTCAAGGCATTTCTTGTTGATATAAAAAAATATGAAGGCTAGAGAGGAGGAAAGACAAGATGGCAGATAAAGCAATATTGTACGATGCATCCAAATGCATTGCCTGTAAGGGCTGCCAGGTCGCCTGCAAGCAGTGGAATGAACTTTCGGCTGGGACATCTGAATTCTTTGCCTCCACCGATGGTTATGAAAATCCCTCGGACCTGTCTGCAAACACTTATACCAGAATCAAGTTTCATTTGACTGAGAAGACCAATGGTGACCCTGACTGGCTGTTCCGCAAAGAGCAGTGCTTCCACTGCGCTGACGCTGATTGTGTTACCGTTTGTCCTTATGCAGGCGAAGCAATGCAGTATGATTCAGCAACCGGCTTTGTATGGGTTAACCGGGATAACTGTATCGGGTGCGGGCTGTGTATCAGTGCCTGCCCCTTCAACATTCCACGGCTTTCGGATGCAGCAGATGATCCGTCCGGAGAGCCGCGTTCATATAAATGCTGGGCCTGTCTTGACAGGGTCACCAACGGTGAGCAGCCGGCCTGCGTGAAAACCTGCGCACCGGAAGCTCAAAAATTCGGTGACCGCTCTGAACTGATTATCGAGGCAAATGCGAGAAAGGCTGAACTTGAGGCCCAGGGCAAAACAGCGTATGTGTACGGTGTCAATGAACAGGATGGACTTCATTATCTTTACATCCTGTTAAAAGAGCCGTCCTTTTACGGCTTGCCGAGCGCTGATGAGCTGAACGCCGGTTCACGCAAAGCTGCCCTGAAAGCTCTGTGTGAAGAAGCCAAACAACTGGCCCAAAAGGCTGCTTCTTTTTAAAGCTTTTAGTATAGTTCTTTGCTGAATTTATTGACCACCTTAAAAACCCGCAGGATGGAGACATTCTGCGGGTTTTTTGTCCGGGACCATCTTTCACAAGCTTAAATCTGCCGGAATAAAAAATCCCTTGACACTAAAAACTCTGTATGTTAGCTAATGTTAAATTTTTATTAATTTTTTAATTAATAATAGATATTAATTTATGAAGGAGGTGAAAAAATGAAGAAAATTTGTATCGGTTTATTTTGTGCTGCTTTCTGCCTGACTGTTGCATTCATGCTGCCGAATATCGGTACTACCTACACTAATGTAGAAAGTGGCGGTTGTATTGCTGATGGATGTCATTCCGTAGACTCCCAGCATGAAAAACATCCTGGGGATTGCAGCGTCTGTCATGATGGGACACCGGCAGCAGGCAACGTAGCAGCTTCCACCTGCGCGGTTGCTGAATGTCATGGCGATCTGTGCACGATTTCCAACGTTCATGATGAAAGTGCAAATTGTCTGCTCTGCCATGCTGAATGTGCGGAGGGCGATGATGACGATGATGATACCGGCGATGACGATGACGACACTGGTGATGATGATGACGATGATGACGATACACAGCCCTGCCCCGTTGCAAATATCTACGGGGAAGATTCAGCGGAAGCTGATGCTTTAAGGGATCTGCGTGACAACGTGCTGAGCAAATCTGCAGCCGGACAGAAAATCATCAAAATTTATTACAAAATGGCTCCTGTGATTTCAGCAGCAATTGATGAGAATCCGGAACTGAAGGCTATGATTAAGGCCAACATTGATGCAATTCTGTAGACGCCTGAGTACAGGAGAAGGTTAATCATGTAAAAGCCCTCCGGCACAAAAACCGGAGGGCTTTTTATTTGGGTTAAATAGTGTTATAGGAAAACAGTAATGAGTGCTAAGTAACGAGTGCCTTGTCCAGTCGACTGTTGTCAGTAGTTTTTTTGCAACGGACAACGCTCTACTAACAACAAACATCTAGCATCAAGAATCCACCTTAGTAGCTTATTCATGGAAAACACAAGCCGCCCAAACTGGTTTTTGAACCTATGTGATTTTTACTTTCGCACTAAGATTCTGCGCTGGAAAATCCCCCTGCTGGCCAGTTTTAAGCTGACCTTTCGGTGTAATCTTTCCTGCAATGCCTGCCCTTTTCACCAGCGGGCAACAGATACTACAGCCCATATAAGCTGGAATACAGCTGTCAGAGCTTTAAACAATTTAAAAAAAAGCGGCTGCCGCATTGTGGTATTTGAGGGCGGCGAGCCCCTTTTATGGAAAGATGGCCCGCATGATAGTAATGAACTGATCAGGTATGCCAAACAGCATTTTCTGCGTGTGGCTGCTACAACAAACGGAACCCTACCCCTGAATGCTCCCGTTGACGTGCTCTGGGTCAGCCTTGACGGTCTGCAGCAGACCCATGACCGGTTGCGCAGCAACTCCTTTGACCGAATCTGGCAGAACCTTGCGGCCTCAACGCACCCCAACCTGCTGGTACACTTTACCCTGCACAGAGAGAACCGGCAGGAACTTGAACCTTTATTGAAAAAGCTGCGGGAAGTACCGGCTGTCAGAGGTATGACCGTTCAGCTTTTCTACCCTTACGGCCAGGGTGAGGAGCCGCTTGCTCTTTCGAAACCGGAACGCCGGGCAGCGCTGGAAAAAGTTATCGAGCTGAAAAAGCAGGGCTATCCCGTCTTTAATTCTACAAACCGTCTACGGGCCATGATAGAAAATCGCTGGAAGTGCCGAGATGATATCCTTATCAATGTCGATCCTGACGGAATCATCACCACCGGCTGCTATGTTAAAAACCGCGGTGAGATACGCTGCAGCGAGTGCGGCTTCACCCCGGTTGCCGAAGCCTCAGGAGCTCTCAATCTTCTTCCCGGATCAATTCTGACTGGCTGGAAAATATATTTGAAACAGTAATGAGCAACGAGACCCAACGGACAACTAACTACAACAAACAGCCAGAAACGGGTAACTAGCAACAAGTAACCAGACAAGCAACAAGTCCCTTTTACATTGACACCAACACCCCTATACCCTATACTATTTTTATCTCAAACGTTTGTGAGGCGAACATTAAAGAAAGGAGCAGGTAGCTATTTGAGTAAGACATGCATATGTCCGCCATCATATGAAGGAACATTCAAGCCTGAAAACTTCACGCACATCTATACCTGCAAGCAGGGAGAAACAATAACAATCCGTCCCGCCTACAAAGAGGACTACGATGGTATTCTTCGTATGTATGACCTCTATGAGCCCAAGGAAAGCGCCCAGGGTCTGCCGCCTGCTGATCCCCGGCGTCGCAAAGACCTTATTTTAAGAATTCTTAATGACTCTTTAAGCATCGTTGCTGAGATTGAAGGTTTTATTGCCGGACATGCAGGCCTGATAGATATTGATCCGGGAATTCGTTCAGAGCTGCTGATTGTTATACACCAAAATTTTCAAAATCGGGGGATAGGCTCAGCCATGGTGGAATTGCTGCTGAAACTTGCCCGCCATTGCCGGTATCACTCAATCTGGATGACGGTTGATGTGAGCAACCGCAAAATTATTAAGGTATGCCGGAAACACGGATTTAAATTTGTAGGGCCGTTTGATTCGGAACGGGAAATGGAATTGATACTTGAATGAAATAGTGAAGAGTGAACCGTAAACAGGTAGCGGTGAATGATTTGCTTAACGGCTTTTTAAGCACTCCCCAGATGGTTTCTTCATCGCGTGCCGTCAACGGTGAGAGCCTTTAAGATTCCCTCTATCGACTACACCAAATTTTTTTAAAAATTTGATTATAAAATGCCGGTGGCAACTTTTGCCATCTGCATTACAGCTGCATACCAGAACTATCCTGTCACTTGCCAGTATATTGTCCCAGGTATGCTGATAGTGAATAAAGCTGTCTTCAAGAAACGCAAAGAAGGCTTCCTGGAACTCTTTTTCATTTTTTCTGCCCAGTTTATAATCAAGCTGTAAGTGTTTGGGAGGTGTCAGCGCAGCCTGCCCGCCGTGAAATGAAACATCAATACGGTCATGGCCTTCATAGCCGATATCTGCTGTATATACACGCAGCTTATGCTTGCTCTTGGCTCTTTTCTTAAATGCTTCTTCGATGTTTATCGGAATTGCACCGGCACCCATAGATCAACCTGTTTGGAGTTTGTGTTGTGATTATGTTTAAGTATAAGGAAAATACCGAATTAAGTCAATAACCTGCCGGCTAATCAACTTGATACTTGATTCTGGATGCTAGCTGCTGGATAAAGAACGCAAAACCAGAAGCGTAAATCGTAAAACGGAAACTATGCCGTTACTAAAGCATAAACAATTTTAGGCACTGTTGTTGTGTCCGTCTGCGGTTATTTCTCTGTTGATTTTTTTGTTTAGATGTCTTTTCCCCTCCATTAATAACATGTATATTATGTCTGATAAAGATATCTGCTTTCAAGGAAGACAATGCTGCGTTGTTGACAAAAACCATATGTTATTCTATTCATTTATAAGCACACTACCCGTTACGGTCTTATTATATGCGTCTTTCTGAAAGGCTCATCCGGATAGACGTTTTTAACAAACACGACCAGACACGATCAGCCTATGCGTCCACGCTTATTACTGCTGTTTATACTTCTTTTATTATTTTCCACACTATTGGCATGCAGCCGCACCCGCATAGCCTACAACTATTCTGACTGGATCATTTCGTGGTACCTGGATGATTTTATAAGCTTTACCGATAAACAGGATGATTGGCTGGAACAGCAGCTGTCTGCCTTAATGATATGGCACCGCAGAGACCAGCTGCCCCGCTACATACAGGCTGTTGAGCAACTGCAAAATGATCTTGCCGGGCCAATTACCGAAGAAATAATGGCAAACCATTTCGAAACCATTCAAAGATTCTGGCAGGATATAATGCTGCAGGCCCAGCCAGAAATCGTTCACCTGCTGCTGTGGCTTGATAGTGAACAAATCAGGGATTTGTTTAAAAACATCGCGGAACAGCAGGCTGAATTAGAGGAAAAATACCTGAACGTACCCTCCGGGAAACGCAGACAGCGGCGTATCAGGCAGACTGAAAAAATTCTCAGGCGTTTTATCGGCAAATTGGCTACCGGTCAAAGAATAGAAGTGGAAAAGTGGGCTGACAGTTTGATTCCTTCTCAACGTTTGTGGCTGGAAAACCGTCAGCAATGGCAAGACAGACTGCATACACTGCTCAACGAAGATGCACCCGAATCATATAAACGCGAGCAACTATACCAACTATTTGTAGAACCGGAATTGTTGTGGTCAACAGAATATAGGAACAGTTTCGAAAAGAATAAATGTAGAACTTTTTTGTTGCTGGTAGCTGTTCACGAACAACTTACTGAAAAGCAAAAAAGACATCTGCAAAAAAGATTGGAGAGGCTGAAAGAAGATTTCATGCACCTGGCATATCAACCGCCGGCTCGATAAATCGGATGCTCAAGGACCCTTGGGCGATCCCGATCATCTAGTACAGCTTCAACATCTATTTTATCGGTTCAACCGCTGGAAACAGCCGTTGCGAGCACTTAGCCCGCAGCAAACACACCGACTGTTTCCAGCTTGGGGAACCTACAAACTTAAACTTGAAGCTGTACTTGTAATTATCTACATTGCAAAACAGGTCAGCTATTGTACAATATAATAGAATCTGTTATGGTAACTTGATGCATGGCGCACACTAACCCTAATACACACAGCGAATTTCATAAACAGTAAGATCTAAAGGAAGAAGGATGAAAACGTATATTCGCTTGGCAGCAGTTCTGTTTTTGGTTTTGTATGGTTTGCAGACAACCGCACGTTCGGCAGGATTTGAGGGCTCCACCCTGGAAACCCACCAGAGGAAAGCGACCGAAAGCCTCTTAGTAAATAACCATAACAGAGAATCCGGCAGAACCGTCCGGGCACAAACAAGCCAACAGGCAATAGATATTACCGATTGCATCCTGTCCACATTTTACAATCCGCAGGATCTAGAACCGCTAATGTATCCGGACAGCAACGCCCGCTATTTTTTTATTGCCGTTCCCGTACTGTCTGATCCGGGCAAGCAGGGTGCGCATTTTGAAATCGAAGCCGATTTTCCTCTGGTGCGTTATTTTTCCTGGACAAACTACGTGAACGGCGGTGGTGGACTGCTGGATGTGGTCATGGATAATATGCTTGAAGCTGAAACCGGAATTAACCCTACCCAAAAAGGGCAAGGGGGCTTTGCCGAGTTGGCTGATTCCGGCGAAGAACAAGCCAACATCTACAGATTACAGATTAAGGATGTACTCCCTGACAAGCGTTCCTCCCCGCGGCCCCAAAACACGATCTGGGGCGGCTATGAAACCGACGGCACGGAAGTTGCCATCAATATTCTGGGCCTGCGAATGTATGGTCTACACCCCTTACAAGACAACAGCCGTATCCCGCCGGATGTTGATCCTGTTCAGTGGCAGGACCAGGGCCAGGTTCGGTTGCCGCGCTGCATATACGTGATTGATGATGCTGAGCAAGCCCCGTACAGGACCAAGGAGGAAGTCTGCCAGGCGGTTCTGGAAAATACCCGATATGCACGCATAATGCATAGGTTTCTTAACGGACTTGATCGTTTGCACGATCGCCTGGCCCCACGGCTTGAACAGAGCAGCCGGGGCGGTGCCCGCGCCGGGGCAAATCCTCCCCAATGGCATATTGGAGGGGCTCCCAATATGCGCAAATCTATTTTATCGTCATATCCTGATACCGTTTTACTCTCAGCCCTGCAGAATTGGCTGCCCATGTATTCCCGAAGCTTATTCTTAGAGTCGAATTATTATCCCAATTGGAATTCGGGATATTTGTCTGCAGTGCTCAATCCTGATTTTGGGGAAGTATATGTTTTTCGCGTAAAGATACCTTCGTTTCCATTGACCGATCAGGGCGAAGAGATCGCCTACGGATCATGGGACCCGGAAAGCACACCTTACGAGCAGGACATACACTCCTATATCGGTGAAGAGTTTCATCAGGTGCGCTATTGGTCTGTGTGCCTATATAAGCCCTACCTGGCAGCAGTCTCCAACTGTATCCGGGACATTCAGTTAAAAGTTGATCCGGATGGTTTTGTGACGGTGGCCGTATCATCACAGGAAGACCGCCCGCTGCTGGACCCGGTCCTCGGTGAGGAATACAACTGGCTTGAGTGGGATACCCTTATTCCCACTTTGGCTATCAGGGAAATATATCCCCATCCGGGTTTTGAGCAAGGATGCTTCTGGTATAAGACAGCCTGCGAGTCGGATCCAAGCTATGAAAACCGCAACTGTCATTATGATAGTGCAGCCATTAAAGATGTTATGGGTGATTTTTTCCCCGAGGGGCGCTATTGCTCCACTGAAGAGTTTGAAAAGAATCGCTGCGGTATAGGCCCCTGGTGAGCATTGGCCGGGGCAAGACAGAAGCAGCCAGGGTTTATTTACCTATTCTAAAGAGAAGGCGTAGAGGGTTAAGAATAGCAAAGCCACGAAACCTGTTCAAGCCTTTTGGGAAAGGATCCCTCTACGCCCTGAGCTGTTTTCTTTTTTTATTTCTTTTGTATAAGCTCAGTTACTACCATACACTATTGTCCTGCACCTGAACCATAGATCCCTGCAATCTCATCTGCCGATAGTGCCCGGTTGTAAATACGCACATCATCAATCAAGCCTTCAAATGGATACGTTACACCAGGTAATGCACCTATGGCGGTGTGTTTGTCAGCTAAACAATCCAAATCACCGCTTTTTGACACTGACACGTCTGGTGCTCCGTCAATATAAATAATCATTGACCCGCCTCCATATGTCAGTGCAACATGATACCACTGATTGATTGTATCTAAACTGGTTTCTGACTCAAGATGTGTTGAATTATCTGTGCGAATGGTTGCCACAACTTCATTGTTGCTGGCTAGTCTTAATTTAAATGGTCTCGCAACCCCCCGGCTGATCAATACTTGCTCTGTGTCATTATCTGCCATATTTATCCATAATGATACAGTAAGCTCTGAGGTTAGATCAAAACAATCAGTCCCTACATCAACATAATCATCAATCCCGTCAAACTCCAGGGCACCATTAATTTTACCGGTTGTCCACACAGGGCCGTTATCGATGGTCTCATTGTCATACAGCGTACCATCATTGCCATTTCCTGATGAATCTGAGGCAGTTGTGCCACTGCTCTCGTCAAATTTCCAGTGGGCTTGCAGCATATATTCTTCACATGAATCAATAAAATAGTATTCCGGCACTCCAAATCCTTCTTCATAAAATGTTACAACATCATTGTCACAGGCATCCCTACAAATTTCTTTATTGGAGCCAACAGCCCATCTGTAACTCCCAAAAGCAACTGCGCGGCCTGCATCTAAATGCTCCTGAACTGTGCTGGTATACTCAAGACAATAATCACAGGCATACCCTATCCCGTCACTATCATAATCCGCCTGATCCAAGTTTGCAACAATAGGACAATTGTCGCAGACATCGCCAATTGTGTCATTGTCAGTATCATCTTGATCAGAATTTGAATTATATGGACAATTGTCATATATATCGATTATACTATCGGCGTCCGTATCATTGTCTTCTGGATATTCATGGGCGCCAATATCTGGCCTACTTCCCTCATATGGATAACTAACAGGATCGCCAATTGACCAACTTGTCTCATTATCCAACATGATTGTGTTATTGCTGTAAGTAACCGTAACAGCGCGACGAACATCTGAGTTAATCTGGATTAAATCACCAGCAATAACACCATATCCATCGCTAAAATATCGGGCATCATCAATCTCTAGTTCTTTACTGTTGGACCCGCTATTAGTTGCAGTAGTTAAAAATCCACCACTTTCAATACATGCGCTGTTGGCTTTAAGGTTGAAATCAGCGTTGTCCAGATCATTGGGATCATAAGCAGTAAATAATGGTGGGGCTACAATCGAATGAGTATCATTATCACTTTCGGAGACGTAATCATCCCAAGAAAATATAGTGCTTGTGTCTCGATCCTGTTTCCATGAGATTTGCAGACTCCGGCTAGTAGGATGATAGTTATTGTAATCTAAACTATGGGTTGAGTTGTCAACTCGCAAATCAAGTTCAGGGTTTTCTGAAAGGCTTTCAGACACAATGTTGTTTTTGAAAACCGTATCATATATGTTTGGATATAAATCACCACCTAAATAATTGATAACCACTTGAGCGTATGGGTAACCATTAACTCGCCAATGACCGTTTCTATGAATAGTATTGTGAACAATAATATTATCAGCACCCGCACTATCCCAAACTTCCTCACGGTTATGGGCACTACTTTTCAACCAGACGCCGGCACTGCTTGAGCAATTATCATTGCTGTCATCACAAGTGTTTTCATAGATTAAATTATTTCTGGCAATAACATTGAAAGTTCCGGTAATTCTTAAGCCTGTTTCGTTATAACGCATGATGTTATTTTGGACGGTCACATTGTCAGTATCATCAATCCATATGCCTGCTTCACCGCCATACGTTTGTGAGTTGTATTCACAAATATTATTCTCAACCACAATGTTGGTGCCAACAATTGAACAAGATCCATCACCTTCTATTTGTATGCCTGTCGCACCATTCTTATAGCAATGGTTACCGCTAACTAAAACCTTATCCGCCGTAAACACTAATATGCCCTGCCGTACAGCCCCCTTAACGGTATTATCTCTTATCTTGACGTTGGTGTTCATAGTGTTTTCGATTTGCTCAGTGCTGCCATGGTTAGTATGAATCCTTATATGATCCCTGCCAATACTGCTGTCATATACCTTCCCATCTTGAAATGTGTTGTTATCTATATTGATATTGCTGGTACTGGTAGTATACAAACCGATCTGATTGTTTTTAAATGTGCAGTTCTTTATTTCGATCTCATCCACACCGCCCCAAAGTTGTGTACCCATGAGCGCTCCGTCTATTTCTAATCCATCAAGAACAATGTGTTTTTTTATTGTCTCATTACATCCCGCCCCAAAACCTTTCGTATCATTGTCAGCTTGTATATGAATATTTTTAAAATACAAATATTCCAAATCGTAATCAGTTGATAATATCAATCCCCAAGCAGAACCACTTTTTATCATTACATTTTCATCATCATAAGCCTCATATGTGATCCAGTTTCCGGAAGTGCCTGATTGCGGTGGGCTAACCTTCTCTTTATAAGTCCCTTCTCTAATTAAAACCGTATCTCCGGCAGAAGTATTATCCGCAGCACCCTGGATCGAGTCATAAACAGCATAACTCCCACTGCCGCATGATCTTGTTGCAGGATCATAATCACTGTCAGACGGTGTTGTACAGCTAACGGTGTTATTGTCAACATATAAGGTTGCTGCCCACGCTTCACTTGCAACAAATAAAGCTATAGTTAAAATCAAAAACAGTTTTTTCATGATTATCTCCTTTTAATCAATAAAATCATAGTGATGTTGATTTCTGCTTGCAGACACTGGCTTCTTTTTAAGCACCACCCCCTTCCTGCAATAAAAAAGCCCCTGTCAGCATACTGAAGATGATAGGAGCTTCTAATTGTACTGTATGTAATTGGTTTTTCCCTCAGGCAAGGCCTCCTCCTTTTTTGTTAATCTCAATTAATCAGATATGATATTATTGTCAAGCAGAAAATATTACTGTTGGCAAAATTCATGGTTGGTATATATGCATATGGTGAAAAGGAGTGAATCATGGGGTGTATTTGAGTAGAGCGATCCTTATTGTATTCCTAATCATAATATTTTTAATGAAAACATACTATTTCGGAACAGGGGAACATCCGTTTACTATTTGACTTGTTTAGCAGGCTCTGTGCATTCCCGTCATGTTCCACAACCCGACATCCCCTTATGACGGCATTTCTTACTACCGATGAGCTGATGTTGAACGGCAGGTCTGCATTCAGCTTCAGTACAATTTCTCTAAGAGCTTTCAACCAGTTTACCGCTAAGGTATTTATGGATTATGCTTGATACAAGGGTTTGATACGGAATTCCTTCTTCCAGTGATTTACGCTTAAGACCGTCCAAATCTCTTTTTGAAATTCTGATATTCATCCTCTGGTCTTTTGTGAATGTTGCCCTGGCTGCTTCCTTTGCTTTCCTGATCTTATTCACCATGTTTTTAACCGGTTTCCATTCCCCATTTTCAAAGGCTGACAGGAGTTCTCTTTCTTCTTTCGTTAATTTCGCCATTACAGAGCTATCCTCCTAAAAATTTTTTTGTTGCTTTGCGGCTTGGAATGATCGTTTTTAAAAATATTTCTTCTTTTGTTTCGACATATGGAACTAAATAGATGTAATTATCAACATTAACCACATACATTTTCTGGTCCTTGTACCTTCTCTTGTTCGGATGTTCAACTATTGCAATTAAGAAATCATTTTCGATCTGAAACACTATCTCCTCAAATGAAATTCCTCTTTGCTGTTTCAGACCGATATTCTTTTCTTCATTCCAATTGAATCTTTTCATTCTTAGAATATAGAGAGTTGTGTGCCTATTGTCAATACATATTTTTTGCCTAAGGCACAAAAAAGCACTCAGCAATGATAGCTAAGTGCTTGTAAAAACGTGGAGCCGGCGAACGGATTTGAACCGTTGACCTGTTGATTACGAATTATGCTTTAAGGTGCTAGTGATATTGCACGGTGTTAGCTAATGTTGCATATTGTCTGCACTTTTTCAAAAACAAGGGGTGGCACCTTACTCGGTGTTACCCCTTGTTAGTTCTTGTCTAGTGCACAATTACTGCACAGTTGAGGGGGGGTACCTACGACAACTTTCGGGGGTGGGGGTATGTATATATTTAGTATGACAATTACTGCATGTTAACATGGAGTTTTTATCTATCGCAGGATAGGTCTTTTAAACATGAAACATTTTTTGTTGTTTGAAAGTTACGGATAATAACCGTATCATGCAGTTTTTGATAGGTTCAAAATTAGCAGTATAGCAGAAGTAACATACAAAAAAGCAGGGCTTGCAACCCTGCCTTATACTATGTGTCCTATCGAAAACTTTTTCTACAGTCACCTTATTATCTGCAAAATCCCATCAATCAATTTTTTCACTTCTCTATTAAATTTCTCATCCTCGTCCATTGCCTTGACGATAACAGGACTTAATTGATAGTAGAGTGTGATTAATTTCCTGCCAACCGGTGTCTTGTGTAATACAGTATCACGCAGATCTCTTAACAGTTTCACCTCATCAGAGTCATCACCGTAAATCTCCCTTGCAGCACAGGGAGCACATCTCGAAACAAAGTCCATTCCAGAAGTGTCGACGGTAAGAAGCGGTATTTCACGGTTCTCCGGATCAAATTTGTAGCCCTCAAGTTCCGGGGTCAGTATATAATATCCGCTTACAAGACCGGTACATTGATAGTTTCCATCGGCATCGGTATATACTGTTTGAGAAGCTGCTCCCGTTAGATTTATAGGAACATCAGTGCTAAGGGCACCGGTCACCGTGCCTGAGATGGTGAAGGTGGGAGCAGCGGTCGTGGTTGTAGTGGTCTCTACAGTACTGGTTGTAGTATCAGCCGTCACCGTGCTGGTTGTGGTGTCTTCTGGAGTTGTGGTGCTGGTTGTGGTGTCTTCTGGAGTTGTGGTACTGGTTGTGGTGTCTTCTGGAGCTGAGGTAGTCGTTGAGGTGGTTTCCGACAGTAAAAATGCATATTTAAGGTTGCCGTTGGTTTTATCATAATAGCTGATGTGGGGGTTGTCGCTGCTGTCAAGTGCTAAAGAGGTGTACAATCCCACATCACCCGTGTTGTCCACTGTTTCTATATTCCAGATTCCGTCATAGAATGCATATTTAAGGTCACCGCTTGTGTCATCATAGTAGCTGATGTGAGGGTTTCCGTTACTGTCAAGTGCAAGGGAGCTGTGTTCTCCCACGTCACCTGTACTGTCTACTGTTTCTATATTCCAGATTCCGTCATCAAACACATATTTAAGATCACCATTGGTATTATCGTAATAGCTGATGTGGGGGTTACCGCTACCATCAAGGGCTAAGGAGGTATACAGTCCCACGTCCCCAGTGCTGTCAACTGTTTCTATCAGACTACCACCTCCACCGCTGTCATACGCATATTTTAAGTCAAGGTTACTTCCATCATAATAGCTGATGTGGGGGTTCCCGCTTTTGTCAAGCCCAAGGGAGGGGAAACTTCCTACAGCACCTGTATCATCTACAAGTACCGCTTGCCAAAAACCACTATATAGAGCATATTTTAGATTCTGATTGGTTGCATCATAATAGCTGATTCTGGGATCTCCGTTGCTGTCAAGAGCGAGGGAGGTGAAAGCACCCACACTGCCGGTACTGTCCACGGTTTCTGTATTCCATGCGCCGTTATATGACGCATATTTCAGGTCAAGGTTGCTTCTATCATAATAGCTAATGCTGGGGGTTCCATCCCCGTCAAGTGCAAGAGAGGAGTCCCATCCTACATTTGCAGAGGCATCTACTGTCTCGGTCTGCCAACTGCCATCATCGTAACCATATTTAAGGTTACCGTTGGTATCATCATAATAGCTGATGTGGGGGTTGTCATTACTGTCAAGGACAAGTGAAGTTCCATATCCCACATCTCCGCTGCTATCCACTGTATCTATCTGCCATTCTGCTTCAGCATAAAGACCGTTAAAGAGAATGAAACTTATTACAAAAGCTAAAATCTTTAAACGGTGTTTTAAGTTCATAGAAAGCGATTTCTTTTTTGGGATTATTTTTTTCACAATAACTCCTCCGTCTTAAATCACTTGATTGGTT
Organism: Thermodesulfobacteriota bacterium; assembly: GCA_028278025.1. Lineage (GTDB taxonomy): Bacteria > Desulfobacterota > WTBG01 > CAIYCZ01 > CAIRTM01 > JANQFE01. The sequence goes on from JANQFE010000045.1 coordinate 86,937, forward strand.
ATTTTTTATTGCCGGAGTTTTCAGCTAATAGTGAAAAACGTTTTATGATCGATATAAGAAATGTGATCCCAATATTGATTTGAATTTAGTCTGCTTATCGGACTTTTGATAATAAAACATAAGTTTTTTTATGCTGTTAAAATCGATTTCAGAGAAGACACTCATCCTCTACAAAAAAATGCTCATTAATGACAAATGCTGGCTCTTCGGTATGGATCGTGACGCCGTGGCGGACCTTCTAGGTGTGTACGGGTGGCGAGTGCTGGAACACCTCGGCTACGAGGAGTTTGCCGTAGTCATTCAAAAAGCACAGAGCATTAAACGACCAGTACACAGTCTATATCTCTTTTGCAACCGCAGAGGTCAGAAATACACCTATGACGGTTTTGCCTCCCTGTGGAGGAGGGTTGTAGAAAAATCAGGCGTAGACGATGTCCATTTTCATGACATTCGTGCCAAGTCCTTAACAGATGCACAGCGGCAAGGACGGGATGCTCAGATGCTTGGAGGACATGAAACCAGGAGCATGACGGACCATTACATAAAGCAGAGGAGAGTTGAAAAAGTACAACCCCTTAGAAAAATAGAGCAGAAAGAGTGAAATATATTTGGCAATTGGCAATATATTTGGCAGTTGAAAAAACGGGGGCTCATAAAACCCCCGTAAAATGGAGCCGGCGAACGGATTTGAACCGTTGACCTGCTGATTACGAATCAGCTGCTCTACCCCTGAGCCACGCCGGCATTTTAAACGTAATACGTTACGTGTAAAGCGTGAAAGGAATTGTTTCTAAAATTTACAAGTATGAAAAGAAGGCGCGTTTGATAAAATCAAAATTCTTTTTAATTTCTTCTTTGCCCTCTACCAGTTCATTGTGCCCCGGCAGCAGGTAAGCGGGCTCCAGGGCCGAGATTTTTTCAATGCTCTGTTTGAGTATCGGTCCGCTGCCGCCCGGAAAGTCGGTTCGGCCTATACTGCCGCTGAATACTACATCACCTGAAATCAGGGTCTCCTTTGCGGGCCAATACAGGCACACTGACCCTGGAGAATGTCCCGGTGTAAGCACAACCTTGAGCGATATACCGTTTTCCTGCAGATCACCCTCGTTGCAGAAAAAATCTACCCTGTACCGAGGATCGGTGAGGCCGAACATACTGAAAAATTCTTTGCCGATTTTCTCCAGAAATTTCTCCTCTTCCTCGTGCATGGTCATCTTTACATCTGTATCAATAAAATATGCATTACCATCGAGGTGGTCAGGATGTGAATGGGTATTAATGATAAGGCTGATCTCATCAGGGTTCAGGCCGTCCTGTTTCATTGCATCGAGTATGTTAGGTACGTATTTATTTAATCCAGGATCAATAAGAATGAGCCCCTCGCCTTGCAGGACATAGGTATTACAGTTGTTTTCCATCATGTTGGTCCATGGATATGCATATACGCCGTCGGTAACTTTCATTAATGATCTCCTGTTATTCAGAATAGTATAGTTTTGGCCGTGAATGTAATGGTTTAATCTACCTTATTACTTTAAAAAGTTCAAGGTGGAATTCCCTCCATGCCGCGCAGCAATTGATTTCTTTAGCTGCCGCCCTGACAGGCTAATGTATTGTAATCCTGAAAAAAACTACCACTTGACCGTGTTATCAAAATAGTATACTAATTAGATGGATGAAAAAGAAGTAAAGCACTAAAATTCTAAATGGAAGGTGTAAGCAATCTATGGTTTTTCAAATTGAAAAAGAAAATGTTGAGGTTCCCAGTACGTTGCCGTTGCTGCCTGTAAGGGATATTGTTGTTTTTTCGTATATGTTTTTACCGTTATTTGTCGGACGTGAATCTTCAATACAAGCTGTTGAAGATGCCATGGAAAAGGAGCGTCTGATCCTGCTGGCCACGCAAAAAGACCCTGCCAATGATAACCCGGACCCTAACGATATATATTCTGTCGGGACTGTGGCAATGATAATGAAAAAACTCAAATTGCCTGATAACAGGATTAAAATCCTTGTGCAGGGTTTAACAAAAGCCAAGATAAAAAAATACATAACGACTGCTCCCATGTTTTCCGTTGAAATAGAGCAGGTTAGGGAAGAAATGTCGTCTGAGCTTCCCGTTGAGGTTGAAGCCCTTGTACGTAATGTCAAAGAACAGTGCGAAAAAATCCTCTCATTAAAGGGGCTGGTCTCACCAGAGGTCATGGAGGTGCTTGAGAATGTGAACGAGCCCGGCAGGCTTGCCGACCTGGTTGCGTCAAACCTCAAGCTGGCAATTGAGGAATCTCAAAAAATCCTTGAGATTATCGATCCGATTGAACGTCTCGGGAAAGTGCATGAGCATCTATCCAAAGAACTCGAGCTCTCAACAATGCAGGCCAAAATACAGTCACAGGCTAAGGAAGAAATGTCAAAGACCCAGAGAGAGTACTTTCTGCGCGAACAGCTTAGGGCCATAAAATCAGAACTTGGAGACATTGATGAGAAGGCCCAGGAAGTTAATGAGTTCTCTGAAAAAATCAAAAAGGCCAAAATGCCGGCCGATGCAGAGCAGGAAGCTCGCAAGCAGCTGGGCCGGCTGGAGCAGATGCACCCGGATTCTGCCGAAGCATCCATTGTCCGTACATACCTCGACTGGATGGTGGATGTTCCCTGGAGCAAATCAACCAAGGACAATCTTGACATCAAGCGGGCCGAAAAGATTCTTGATGAAGATCACTATGATCTTGAAAAAATCAAAGAAAGAATCCTGGAATATCTATCGGTGCGCAAGCTCAAAAAAAAGATGAAGGGCCCCATACTCTGTTTTGCAGGCCCTCCGGGTGTCGGCAAAACATCACTAGGGAAATCCATTGCAAGAGCACTTGGCAGAAAGTTTGTAAGAATTTCGCTTGGCGGAATACGTGATGAGGCTGAAATACGCGGTCATCGCCGCACCTACATCGGTGCGCTGCCGGGCCGTATAATTCAGGGGCTTAAGCAGGCCGGAACCAACAACCCGGTATTTATGATGGATGAAATCGATAAAGTCGGCGCTGATTTCAGAGGTGATCCTTCGGCAGCCCTCCTGGAGGTGCTGGACCCTGAACAGAATTTTGCCTTCAGCGATCATTATTTAAATATTACCTTTGATCTTTCCAATGTTATGTTTATAACCACCGCCAATATGGTCGAGCCCATAATGTCTGCACTGAAAGACCGTATGGAAATTATTGAGCTCTCCGGCTACACAGATGAGGAAAAGCTCAAAATTGCCCGGCAGTTCTTAATACCGCGCCAGCTTGGCGAAAACGGTATTTCAGAACAATATATAAAACTTTCAGATGAAGCAATCCTTGCGATCATAAACCAATATACCGCCGAGGCCGGGCTGCGCAATCTCGAGCGTGAAATCGGCACTGTGTGCAGAAAAGTCGCCCGCAGTGTCGCCGAAGGCAAACGGGTACAGCAGAAAATAACACGCAATAACATTCACAAGTATCTGGGCACACCCAAACGGCTCCTGGAAGAAGAACGCGAAAAGCATGAGGTCGGCATCGCAACAGGCCTTGCTTGGACCCAGGTAGGCGGTGAGATATTGTACATAGAAGCAACCCTTATGAAGGGCAAAGGCAATCTGGTACTTACCGGTTCCCTTGGAGATATTATGAAGGAATCGGCCCAGGCTGCTCTTTCCTATGTACGCTCCAGAGCAAAAGAGCTCGGCATAAACTATTCTATATTTGAAAAAAACGATATCCATGTCCATGTGCCTGCCGGCGCAATACCAAAGGACGGTCCGTCGGCCGGTATAACCATGGCCACCGCACTGGTCTCGTCTCTTACCAAAGTACCGGTAAGCAAGGATATTGCTATGACTGGTGAAATAACCCTGCGTGGAAGAGTGCTTACCATCGGCGGACTGAAGGAAAAGTCACTGGCTGCCCTGCGCAATAATATTACGAAAATTATCGTGCCTGAACGCAACAAAAAAGATCTGGATGAAATCCCGGAAACAATCAAGAAAAAAATTGACTACATTTTCGTCAAACATATAGACGATGTCATTAATGTTGCCCTTGTAAAAGATCCCCGAAAAACTGTCGACAAACCAACAAAGTCAACTGTGGCAATGAAACGTGCAGCTAAGAAAGGTCGGTGAGTTTAAGCTCATCGACATAATTGCAAAGCAAGCCGGTCCCCCCCCCTCCTCTGTCATTAAAGGTATCGGAGATGATGCTGCCGTAATCAAAACCGGCCTGAAAGATTTCCTGATTGTCACTACGGATCTACTGCAGGAAGGGCGCCATTTCAACTGCCGGTATACAACACCTTACCTTCTGGGAAAAAAATGCCTCGCGGTTAACCTGAGTGATATTGCTGCCATGGGTGCTAAACCATTATACTACACCGTATCCATTGCTGCGCCGCCAAACACTCCGTGCAGCTATATCACGGCACTCTATAGAGGCATGCACCGCCAGGCACGGCAGTTCAGCACATACCTTCTGGGCGGTGACACTTCCTCTTCCCGCACCGGCATATCCCTTTCCATTACCCTCATAGGCAATGCACCAAAAGAGCATATTGTGTACCGGCATGGTGCCCGTAAGGGAGACCTTATCTACGTCACCGGTTTTCTGGGCGATGCAGCCCTGGGGCTGACCATGCTGAATACATTCCCTGATATTTCCGGCAGGCATCCCTTAATTAAAAAGCACCTTGATCCTATGCCCCGGATAGCAGAAGGGACGACTATCTCACGTGCGCACATAGCAAACAGCATGATCGATATAAGTGACGGGCTGGTTGCCGACCTGCACCATATACTGAAACAAAGCGGGGTTGGCGCACAAATCAGTCTTGCAGCCCTTCCTCTTTCAGGAAGCTACAGGAAAAATTGCAGCCGCCTGTCAAAAGACTTTTGGGCTCCTGCGCTGGGCGGTGGCGAAGATTATGAGCTGTTATTCACCGTACCGCCTGCCAGCAGGACCGCATGTGAAAAGCTCGCTGCAAAACTGAAGGTTCCCGTTACCTGCATCGGACGGATTACCGGCAAGCCGCATGAGCTGGTGATCCTGGATAAAGAGGGCAAAAAATTTTCTGTTAAGCGGGAAGGATTCACGCACTTTTAGTTTTTCCCTAGAGATTATTTTAATCATCACCGCAGAAACGTAATTGTTATATTAGAGGAACAATTCACATGAATGAAAAAGACTTAAAAAAAATTCTGCAGGGAGTAGAAAAAGGCTCAGTATCAATTGACGCTGCCCTCGAGAACCTTAAAACATTGCCGTTTGAGGATATCGGCTTTGCTACTGTGGACCACCATCGCTCTATACGGAAAGGTTTCCCCGAAGTTATCTGGGGCAAAGGCAAAACAACCGAACAGCTTATCGGTATCATCCAGAATATGCTGAAAAAAAAATACCCGATACTTGCTACCCGGGTTGATGCAGACAAGGCAAAAAAAATAAAAAAGAATTTTCCAAAGGCAAAATACCATAAAGCTTCCGGGGCCCTGACCATTATCAGTTCAAAAATTGAAAAAGCAGGACGCGGAACTATCCTGGTAATATCCGCCGGGACATCCGATATTCCTGTAGCGGAGGAGGCCGTCATTACCGCTGAAATAATGGGCAATACGGTTGAACATATATACGATGTCGGCGTTGCCGGCATTCACCGTCTGATGAACCGGAAAGAAACCATCAGAGCTGCCAATGTAATCGTGGTAGTTGCCGGCATGGAAGGCGCTCTGCCAAGTGTAGTGGGAGGGCTGGTTGACCGGCCGGTAATTGCCGTACCTACCAGTACCGGCTACGGTGCCAGCTTTGGCGGCATAGCTGCACTTCTCGGCATGCTGAATTCATGCTCTGCCGGAGTGTCGGTTGTCAATATCGATAACGGATTCGGGGCAGGCTATATGGCCAGTCTCATTAATGTGTAGCAACTGGACTGATCAGTTTATAGGAAAATAGGAACTGTTCTATTTTTTCTCTCAAAAGTCAGGACATGCTGCCTGCAATTATATGCGGGACGCACTCACCAACACATCTATATACGCTCTCCGCTTATGGCGCTTGATCTTTTGCTCCCGTTTTACTGCTGAGGATCTGTCGGGATGCTCTTCAGTATAAACCAGTTCCCACGGCCGCTTGATCTTCGTGTATTTGGTTCGACTCTGGTTGTGGCGCTTGAGTCTCGCATCAATATCCTGTGTGGAGCCAATGTAATAGCCATCGTCTTTTTTGCTTTTTAGAATATATACGTAATACATTTTCCCTCCTTTTTTCACTATAAAATAAGGGCTTAGATTTCTCTAAGCCCAAAGCGGTGGCGGGGATCCGCCTGCGTTATAAAACTTCGGCGAACAGGCAGACGAGACTCGAACTCACGACCTCCGGCGTGAAAGGCTATGTACTCAGCCTTTCAGCACCCTGTTTTTTCTTTAACTATTTGAAATAGCTTTTTAGCTCTATGCACCCAGTATAATCCTATGCACTCCTGTTACCCTGGTTCCCGCAAAAAGGACACCCCACTGGACACCCTCCTTGAAAATAAAACAACTCATTTAATGCAATCCAGTGATTTTAGTTTTTGCGAGGGACAGTGATTTGACAAAAAACGTATATCGTGCGATAAATATTTTTACATAAATGATTTCAAACTCATGCAGTTTAAAACAATCTGCTGAGGCAGCATTGAAAAATGAAAAAGAGCAAACTGGAATCGAAAATAATTAATTACACGATTCTGTCCGGCCTCATATTTTTACAAATTGTGGCTCCGGCCTTCGGTTTTGCTTGTAACGATTTTATCTCCGGGGCACCAAAGAGCAATCAGAACTACATAATTGCTGAGAATTCTAGTGAGAAATCTTGTTGTGCCGAACTGGAATTACCCGCTCACGGACCTGCTCCACAAGAAAATGAAAAACATTCATCCACAACACCTTGTGGTGCTGAAAATTGCGATACATGCTTATTCTTTTGTTGTAATAGTACGGCTTTTATGTTGACATCACAACTATCAAAAGCACATTGCTCGTTCACATCCTCCATTGTTGGTTTAGCTTCAGTTTTTTACCTCTCTCCCTACCTTCACGGTATCTATCGACCTCCTCGATCCTGAGTAGTTATTTCACAATTACAATAAATGTTTTGCTGAAAGGTCGGAGTGCTTTCAGCCTTAATGCTATTGTGAGAAAATGCTATGGTTCGAACATCTCAACTGTATTTTTGTGTAATTTTTTTATGCCTTTATGCAGGGTATGCAAAATACCATTAATCACGTGCTAGGAGATATCTAAGCATGACAAAAAATATTGTAATTGCTGTAAAGCTGATGATAGTCGGGGCTCTCGGTGCTTTGCTGTACATTAACCTCGGTCGTTCGGATGGATCAGCAGCCTCTGATTCCCAGCCGGAATTTTGTGTCAGACACCAGATCGATGAAAAGGACTGCCCCTGGTGCGATCCGTCTCTGATTGAAAAAATGGGCATGTGTCCCGGCCACGGTGTGCCTGAAGCGCTGTGCTCGCAGTGCAATCCGGCTCTGATTCCCGGTTTTAAGGTAGAGGGTGACTGGTGTGCAGGTCATGCTGTGCCTGAATCGCAGTGCATCCTGTGTAACTCTGAAGACACCGCCGAAGAGCCTGTAACGCCGGTAACCGTCCCCGAGCACTATACATCTGCTGCTGATCTGCCCAGGAGCCGGCGATCCCCTGCCCCTGACTGTAAAAAGCATGAGCTTCTGGTACAGTTTTCTTCAAAAGAAACGTCAAAAAATGTCGGGCTTGAGTTTGCGCAGGCACGGCAGCGTCAGGTGTCGCACAGCATTTCCTGCACTGCGGAAGTCGTCTATGACGGCAACCGGTACGCACGGCTTGTCTCACGGGCCGAAGGCGTGGTTTACCAGGTGCTCAAGGATCTGGGAGACTCTGTGGCAGCCGGTGATGTTCTTGCTGTCGTGGATTCCGCGGAACTGGGCACAGCAAAGGCCGAATATCTTCAGGCCCGGGCCAGGGTAAATCTTTGGGAGCGCAATCATAAACGCGAGCAGATCCTGCTTAAAAAAAGGATCTCAACCGAACGTGAGTTGCTTGAAGCTGAAACGCGGCACGCCGAGAGCAGGATAGCCCGATCAAGTTTGGCCCACCGGTTGAAAAATCTTGGTCTTTCAGAAGCCGACATTGACGATCTCGAAAAAAATCGTGATACATCATCGCTGCTGGACCTGACAGCCCCATTTGCAGGAATAGTTGTAGAACGAACTGCTGTTGTTGGCGAAGTTACAGGAAAGACAAAGGAACTGTTTACCATTGCCGACACAGCGCGGATGTGGGCGATTCTTGATGTGTACGAGGCCGACCTGGGACATGTCCGCACTGGGCAGTCAGTGTTAATTACTGTCGAAGGTAGTATAAGCGTGCAGCGTGAGGGAATAATCACCTGGATCAGTGCCCACGTTGATCAACGTACCCGAACGCTGAAAGCACGGGTTGAGATTGAAAACCCTGACGGTATGCTCAAGGCCGGTATGTTTTCCAGGGCACTGATCAACGTCCGGGGCCCGGGGCCTGGGATTGTCGTACCGAAGTCTGCCGTTCAGTGGGAAGGCTGCTGTAACGTTGTCTTTGTGAAAAAATCGGATGTGCTTTTTAAGCCACGCAAGGTGCGGATTGGTTTTGATACGGGATCTGAGCTTGTCGTAGAGCAAGGGCTTGCAGCCGGGGAACAGGTGGTAACCACAGGCAGCTTTCTTTTGAAAACAGAGCTTTTAAAGGGCAGCATCGGAGCAGGCTGCTGCGAAATAGAGCCCGGTAAAAGTTAAGAACGATAAGAGATATCATGCTGGAACGAATAATTAACTGGTCGTTGAAGTACCGTTTTTTGGTGCTCGGTATTTTTGCAATCGCCGTCGGCAGCGGTTTTATGGCCCTGGGTCGTTTGCCCATTGATGCTTTTCCCGATACGACCCCGGTGCAGGTACAGATCAATACGACAGCCCCGTCCCTCTCTCCTCTGGAAGTTGAGCAGCAGATCACCTTCCCCGTGGAGCAGGTTATCAGCGGACTTCCCGGGCTTGAGGAAGTGCGCTCTATCTCAAAGTTCGGTCTTTCTCAGGTAACGGTTGTTTTTGAAGATGACACGGACATCTATTTCGCGCGCCAGCTTGTTATGGAACGGTTGCAAACCGTCGAATTAGCCGTCGGCATTCCGCAGCCTGAAATGGGGCCTGTTGCTACGGGTTTGGGAGAAGTGTATCATTACATCATAACCGGAAAGGGTAAAACCCTTGAAGAACTTACTACCTTGCATGACTGGGTCATAAAGCCCCGCCTTGGATCGGTGCCGGGTGTTGCGGAAGTCAACACCTGGGGGGGGCACCGTAGGCAGTTCCACGTAGTTGTAGACCTCAACCTCCTGATGAAATATGAATTTACCCTTAATGATGTTTTCGAGGCCCTTGAAAGAAACAATATGAACGTAGGCGGCGGCAACATAACCAGCGCCGGTGAAATGCACCTGGTCCACGGCATCGGCCAGGTAGGCAGCACGGATGAAATCGGCGGCATCGTTATAGCGGCATATGGAGGCGTGCCGATACGCATCAGGGACGTGGCTGAAGTTAAAATCGGCCACGAAATACGACGTGGCGCCAGTACGGCAAACGGCATTGGTGAGGTTGTTCTGGGGCTTTGTTTCATGCTCATGGGGGAGAACAGCCACGCTGTGACTGACAGCTTAAAAAAACAAATGGCTGAAATTGTTACCGGTTTACCGACCGGGATTGAGGTAAAGCCCGTATATGACCGCACTGCACTGGTCGATCAAGTCATTGGTACGGTAAAAGAAAATCTGTTTGAAGGAGCGCTGCTCGTAGTTGCTGTGCTGTTTATTTTTTTGGGGAACCTGCGGGCCGGGTTAATCGTCGCTTCCGCCATACCGCTTTCAATGGTCTTTGCCTTCAACGGCATGCTGCAGGCCGGAATAGCCGGAAGCCTCATGAGCCTCGGAGCTATTGACTTCGGGCTTATTGTGGACAGCTCGGTCATTATGGTTGAAAACAGCGTGCGTCAACTTGCACAAAAAAGGGATAGACGCTCTTTTTTTGAAATAATCCGTGACGCCTCCCTTGAAGTCCGCAAGCCGACAATGTTCGGTGAGCTTATTATCATGATCGTGTATCTTCCGATTCTGACCCTACAGGGAATAGAAGGCAAACTTTTTCGCCCAATGGCCCTTACAGTGATTTTCGCCCTGATGGGCTCCCTGATCATTTCGCTTACCCTTATGCCGGTACTTGCGAGTTTTTTGCTGCCACGGCATGTCAAACATCGCGCAAATCCGGTTGTTGGTTTTGTTACGGCATGCTACCGGCCGCTCTTGCAGCGGGCACTTCGTTTTCGTTCTTATTTTATTTCGGGGGCCCTGGTACTGCTTGCCGGAGGGTTGCTGCTATCCACCAGGATCGGCTCGGAGTTTATCCCGCGGCTTTCAGAAATGGGGATCGTGATCAACACCGTCAGGCTTGCGGGCGTTTCTTTGGAGGAGTCGGTCCGTTACGGGACACAATTTGAAAAGATTATTCTTGAAACGTTTCCCGACGAAGTGCAGGACGTGTGGGTCCGTACAGGGACGGCTGAAGTCGCCACCGATCCTATGGGTATTGAGCTGAGTGATGTTTTTATTACTCTGACACCGCGGGAGCAATGGACCAAAGCACATACACAGGAGGAACTGACCGACCATCTGCGCCGAGAACTTGAGGGAATGCCCGGCACGCGCATGATATTTACCCAGCCCATCGAAATGCGTGTAAATGAAATGATTGCCGGCATCCGTTCCGATCTTGGGATTAAAATATTTGGTGATGACTTGCAAATTCTGAAGGATTTTGCGGCACAGGCCCAGGAAATACTGGAATCAATTCCCGGCAGTACCGATATGTATGCCGAACAGATTACCGGGCAGCCGGTTCTTGAAATTCAGGTGGACCAGGAAGCAGCGTCGCGCTACGGTGTGCCTGCCCGACAGGTGCTGGACATCGTGGAAACCATAGGGGCTAAAAAGATCGGGGAGATCCGAGAGGAGCAGCGGCGTTTTGACCTTATGGTTAGGCTCGATGAACGATATCGCACGGATCCTGACGCAGTCGGTCGTATTCTCATTCCGGCAGCGGGCGGCCAGCGAATACCGCTGTCACGTCTTGCAACGATCCGGCAAATCGAAGGTCCCTCTACGATAACGCGCGAGTGGCAAAAACGCCGGATCGTCGTGCAGTGCAATGTGACCGGCCGGGATATCGGGAGCTTTGTGCATGAGGTTCGTAATCGTTTAAAAAATGATCTCACGCTGCCGCCGGGGTATCACATTACCTACGGCGGCCAGTTCGAGCACCTTGAGCGCGCACGCACACGGCTGATGATCGTAGTTCCCATGGCCCTGACGTTGATTCTGCTGCTTCTCTATGCCAGCACCCGGTCTTTACGCGATACCCTGCTGATTTTTACCGGTGCTCCCTTCGCTATGTTGGGTGGCGTGCTGGCGTTGTGGCTCCGGGATATGCCTTTTACCATTTCGGCGGGGATAGGTTTTGTGGCTGTTTCAGGCGTAGCCATGCTGAACGGGCTTGTTATGGTATCGACAATAAGACGGCTTCTTGAACAAGATATGCCGTTATTGGAGGCAATTGAACAAAGTGCAATAATGCGACTGCGCCCCATTATCATGACGGCTCTTGTTGCAGGGCTGGGATTTGTTCCCATGGCTTTGAATACCGGAGTCGGCGCCGAGATTCAACGTCCACTTGCAACCGTCGTTGTCGGTGGCGTGATTTCCGACAATATACTCACTTTGTTGGTACTTCCTGCCCTTTATGCAGCATTTGGCCGCTTCAGATTAAAAAAGAGTAATAATTGACACATATAATCAGCCTTTTTTATCATTAAAGAGGACAACGGTGTGGTACGCCGGACAGGACACGAAAAGCGTACTCAGCTTATCTGTTCGTTGAAATCGCAATAAGTAAAATCAAGGTGTTACGGTAAGGAAATGTCAACAGAATGTTCCTTTTTATCTCCATTTCAAAAAAAGGACCCCCTGGGACACCTCAAATTTTCGCCAACGCCAAAAAATACTTGGAAATAATCCTCTTACTACATATAATTAATAATGACTTTCATTTTTAGAGCAACAAACTATCAAATAGCGCTAGGAGGGAAACTATGAAGCTCAAGATCGTATTAGAACAGGGGATGGACGGCTATATTGTTGCCCACTGCCCAGCCCTGAAAGGCTGCGTAACGCAGGGCCGCACAGAAGAAGAAGCTCTAAAAAACATTAAAGAAGCTATAGAGCTGTATCTTGAAGCCGATCCCAAGGACCTTCACCTTCATGATGGCCAGTACAAAATCTGTGAGCTGGCATTATGAGTCCCAAACCTCCGCTGCTGCCAGGACGGAAGCTGGTTAAGATTTATCAGAAGCTGGGTTTCAGAAAAGTCTCGCAGAAAGGCAGTCACATCAAGTTGAAAAATGACGAGACCGGTAGCGTTGCCGTTATCCCGGACCATAAAAAACTTGATCGCTGGACATTAAAAACCATCCTGAGAGAAACAGAAATATCAGAGGAAGATATCAAAAGACATCTATAGGGTGGGGACGTCCGTTTAATATTTACTTATTTATTATTCTCTTCTCTATTGCTCTTGTTTGTGCCAACACTTTGCCCTTACCGATCACATTGCTTACAGCAGACGGGCTTATGCTTAACCGATGGGCTGTTTCCTTACAGCTCATGTGCAATTTCCTAACGGCTATATAGCATATAACCGCACGGGCCTCTGCCACATCCCGTTGCCGGGTTCCACTGGTCAACTCTTCTTTGTCAATTTTATAATAATCTGCCACCTCTGAAAGCAACCTTTCAAAAGTAACCCCGGCGGATTCTAATTGGTAGCTCTTCTCCAGTTCCTCTTCTGCTCGGCGCAAAATCTCTGCTACAAAATCACTCCTGCCCAGAATTCTCTCATCCCCTTTTATGCGCGTTCCCTGGAGACGATGCTGCTTCAATGCCTTCCAGCCCCCCACAGAGCGAATTACTCCGCCGCCCACGAGCTCTCGCCGTCGCCCTTGCTGAAGGCCATCGGCCACAAAAGATTCATAGGTGCTGCGGGCGGCTGCACTCTTCTTGCCAAAATGCCTCAGAACATAATCACAGGATTGCCAGCCACGCTTACTTTCTCCCATTAATACAGCATGGCCGCTATAACGATAGCTTCTCAATTCATCCAAATCTTTCACTGTTCGGGCGCGAACAGGGTTGAGATGAATATAACGAACCAGTTCCAGAAAATAGGCATCCTCTTCACAGACGATGGATTTATAGCGGTTCTGAAACAAGTGGCCATGCCGTTGATGACGGTAGTTATAGTTAACTGCATAACCGGTGAGAAACCGTCGCATGTATTTTGACAGCCCCACAACAGATGACCTCAAGAGAATATGTGCATGATTTGTCATTA
>JANQFE010000047.1 GCA_028278025.1 Thermodesulfobacteriota bacterium
GGTCATCAAGAAAGCAGCCGTTTTTGCGAGCACATAGCCTGTAGCACGCAACCCGATACCGCAGGCTGACCGCTCATAGTCATGAATAATGCGGGCTAGCACATCTTCACACTTTAATTTGTCAGTTCATCGGTGAAGGTCTTTGGTTTTGGGCAGTAAGGGCGGTGCGAACAATTGTCTATATTATAAGAGACGGTCGTTCAAGTGAGCACATGGCCCGCTGCAATCAAAACCAAAGACCCTCACTAAATCATACCCACAAATTCAATTGTGACGCTGCACTAGCCATCCTCCGGATAAAAAATAGTGGTGGTCACCAGCACCCTGTGGCCCCGCTCCTTGAACGCGCGTACCAAAGCAAACATGGTGATTGTTTTGCCGCCGCCTCCCGTGTAACTACAAATGTGACGGGCATGACACCGGCTGACTTTCACCCGCCTTGTTACGCACATCCGCCAGCTCGGCCGCAATCGATACCGCAATTTCCGCAGGGGTATTAGCGGCTATGTCTATGCCGATGGGAGCATGGATCATGGATATCACTTCTTCGCCGACACCCTGATCTCGCAACTGCTGCATACAGGCGGCCACCTTTTTTTTGCTGCCGATCATCCCTACGTAGAAATGCGGCTGCTTCAGGCACATTTCAAGAACTTCAAAATCATGGACATGCTTATGTGTCAAAATCACCACATAGGTGCCGGACGTAAACGACAACTGCTCCATGGCCTTTTGATATTCCGCTGCGACAACGGCATCTGCCCATGGCAGCTTTTCTGCGTCGGCATACTCCGGGCGATTGTCGATAACCGTTACGCTGAAATCCATCAGCTTGGCAATCTGCGACAATACAGCGCCGATGTGCCCGCCCCCGAAGATGAAAAGTTGTGCAGCAGGGTTGAGAGGTTCCAAAAACACACTCATACCCCCGCCGCAGGCCATGCCGATATCCTTGAGGGTGTGCTTGACCGTTTTAGGTGCTGAAGCACTCATCATATTCAAGGCTTCATCCACAACGATTTTCTCAATCGCACCGCCGCCGACCGTACCGATTGTAGTCCCATCCTGACGAACCAGCATGCGGGCACCGGCCTCGCGGGGCGCCGAACCCACTGATTCGATCACCGTTGCCAGCACCAGCGGCTCATCTCTCTTTTTTGCTTCAACGATATATTCAAAAATATCCATCCATGTATCCTCCTCTCACTCAGTAAGGTTTGTTTTGTGCGCCGGAATTCTGAATTCTTCAAATCTGCTTTACCACTTCGAGGAATTTTTCCAGGGTCTCCACATTATGACAGGGCAGAAAATGATCCACATACGGCAGCGCCGTGGCCATACCCATACATAACGGTGAATAGTTTTCATACTTCAAATGCGGGTTCAACCAGATGATCCGCTTGAAGCCGCGCTTGACGCTGATCATCTGCAACCGCAGCTCATTAATATTACCCTTGTCCCAGCCGTCGCTCAAAATGACCAGGATTCGATTTTGCGCCATGTAGCGCCCACCGTGTTTTTCATTAAATTCTTTTAAACAGCCGCCGATATCCGTCCCGCCGCTCCAAAACAGCACCTGTTTTGAAACCATTGCAAGTGCGGTTGATACTGAGCGCTGATGCAGCAGCTCTGTAATGCGCATGATGCGAGTGCCGAACACAAACGTTTCAGTATCCCGCAGGAACCGCTGCATTTCATACATAAATTTGATCAAGAATCTGCTGTAGGCATCCATTGAACCGCTGACATCGGCAAGCACCACAACTTTAGATTCTTTCGGCTTGCGTTCGCGTTTCAAAATATCAATAATTTCGCCGCCCCGTTGGGTAGATTGGCGAATTGTCCGGCGCAGATCAACCATGCGTCCCGAAAGAGCCGGTCTGAAACGACGTCCTTTTTTTTCCTTGATTTTTATCTGCAGCCGTTTAAAAACCTCTTCCAGAAGTGCTACTTCTGATTGAGTGATCTCTTCAAAGTCTTTTTTCCTGAGTGTTTCGGCTGCAGAATAGGTAAATGTCGGGACTTCTTCATATATAGTGCTGTGTCTGGTTGAACCCTTGCGTGACTGATCTTCGGAAGGGCTTTCATCCTGCTTTTTGAAGACCACTGTTTTTTCATCCTGCTCGCTCTGTTCTTCATCACTGTCTGTTGGTTTTTTAAGTTTTGGCCCGGTTCCCCAGAACTGCAGATACAACCGGTTAAACGTCACCGTTTGGGCGTAACTGGTGAGCAGACAGGTTTTCAAAGCCAGATAAAACTGAAAAGGGTCGTTAATATCTACCAGCGAAAGTGCGTGAATCGCATCAATCTCATTCGATATATGAACACTGAGCCTGTTTCTGCGCAGCAGGTTGATGAACCTTATTACACGTTCGATAAGCTGTTCTGATCGCTGATCAAAATCTTCCCGGCTAAAATCACGTTTTACACGCTTGAAAGCTTCCCGGGGGCTAATCAGTACCCGCACTGTCATCCTCCGGTGGAGACAAGACCTCGCCCTTGACTTCTTTATACCTGTTCACGTCTTCCCTGAATTTAAACAGGCAGCCTGCGGTCATATCCATTGTCTGTTCATCAATGTCTTCTTTGCTAAGCAGTGATATTGATTCCGACCAGTCAAGCGTTTCGGCGACTCCAGGTCTCTTATAAAAATCATAACCCCTGAGCGTAGCCATAATATCTGCAATTTTTCGGGCAAGCCCCTTTTTGACCTGAGGGACTTTGGAAAGGATGATTTCCATTTCACGCTCGGGAGACGGGTATTCTATAAAGTGGTAAAGGCAGCGCCTTTTCAGAGCATCGTGCAGTTCGCGTACCCGGTTGGATGTCACTATAACAATCGGCCGGTGCTCCGCATGGATAGTGCCCAGTTCAGGAATGGAAACCTGGAAATCAGACAGTATTTCCAGCAGAAAGGCCTCGAACTCCTCATCGGCCCGATCGATTTCATCTATCAGGAGCACAACTTTTTCGTGTCCCTGCAGTGCCATGAGAAGCGGACGTGCAATAAGAAATTCCTCCGTAAAAATATCTTCCAGATGAAATTGCGGATTATGCGAAGCATCAATTGCTTTAATTTTTAGAAGCTGTTTGGCGTAATTCCATTCATAGATGGTAGAGGTGGCATCAAGACCTTCATAACATTGCAGCCTGATCAATTTTCGATCAAGAACTTCAGAGATTACTTTGGCAACCTCTGTCTTGCCCACGCCTGGTTCGCCTTCAAGCAGCAGCGGCTTTTCAAGATGCTGCGCCAGGTAGAGCGAAAAGGCCAGTTCATCGTCACAGATATATTTTCTTTTTTTGAGCGCTTTTTTTATGCGCTCTGTTGCCGAAACATTTTTCATAAATTTTCACCTGTGAGCACCATGCTTAATAAGTAACAAGGAGAGGAGGGGCAGACAGGAGAAGGCGGATGGGCAAATCAACTCGACTCGTGTCAGACCCACTCCTAAATCTAATCATTATAAATTTCTCTTTTGGCCTTCTGTCGGTTCTGTAAATACAGGATTGCTTCCACCACTGACCCGCCGAGCGCACGAGCTTTATCCGATATGGTGTAACAGTGGGCATGCACCGGCCGCGGATCAACATCACCTATTTTCAGCCCTTCAGATACGGAACGGCCCTCCATGATCAGCCCGCGGATAACGCCGTTAAACGGCGCTTTCACATTTTTGCCATTAACTCTGCAGATTACATCACCTGTTGTTACATCATCTCCGATATCATGCACATGCGTAACCGTGCCGCTGCATGGTGCCCGCAGCACCCGTTCATTGCCGTGACCCTTAACCGGTGCCGGCGTACCGGTATCAGGTTCTGCACAGCCTTCAAATATCAATCGCCCAAGATTGTGGCCACGGTTTGTTTCAATAACGATGTCGGCGTGTATACCGGCTTCAAAGCCCGGGCCCAGTGCAATCGTGATGGGAACCATGCCCACGCGAATGCCGGTATCACGTTTTGCCAGAGTTGCATCTACAAGTGCATCAGGCTTGATTTTCGCAAGGCTGTTCATTTCCGGATCGACCAGTACCGGCACCTGGCCCTTTGCCCAGACCTCGCGGGCTGCATCTATAGTGTCGATTCTGACCGCACCGACACCTTCAAGCTCGCAGCTACCCTCGATCACCGCCTGGGCAAATGAAACCGTCCGGCGCACCACCAGTGGCTGTTCAACTTCCAGAATCAAAACACGCATCCCGCAACGATGCAGCCGGTGGGCAACACCTGATCCGAGATCTCCGCCGCCTCTCTGAATAACCGTGACAGGGTGTTGAGACATAATTAATCATACATTAAGTAAAACAACAAAACCGTAGCATGCCGTGCTGCGGCGGCATACTACGGTACGACAGTTCCATATTTTATTGAAATATTTTACCGCTTTCCTTGATCCCTTTCAGGATGCGTTCGGGCGTGATCGGGGCTTCGTAGAAGCGGATGCCGATGGCATCAGCAATGGCATTCGCAACCGAACCGATCGGTCCCATCAGGGCCGATTCACCACAGCTTTTAGCACCCATTGGGGCAATAGGATCGGGGGCCGACTCTACCAGAAGTATTTTGGCCTGGGGCATATCGGCCGGACCCGGCATTTTGTAATCGGTAAAATCGTTGTTCAGGCATAAACCTTTTTCATCATAGTAGATATCCTCGCTGACCACAAATCCGAGCCCCTGCTGAGCACCGCCTTCAAGCTGCCCTTCAACACTGGGGGGGTGAATGGCCCGGCCGATATCATGTGCATTGACAAGCTCAAGCACGTTAACCTGGCCGGTTTCGGTATCGACCTCAACCTCGGAGAGACAGGCCCCGAAAGGAGGCGAACAGTGGTTGGCCAGAAAGCTTGAATAGCCCTGGATCTGGCCCGGGATGCCGATCTGTTTCCCGCTGACCGGATCGAAAAAGTTGTATACCCCCTGCTTGGTAATATCCCGTGCATCAATTGACTTGTTGGGATTGCCTTTTACAGAGATGACCTTCTTACTGTTCATTTCCAGGTCCTCAACACGGGCTTCCAGCAGCTGTGCGGCACGCTCAAGCAGCTGTTTCTTCACGCTCTCGCAGGCTTCAATGATTGCCGGCCCGGCACAATAGACCGTACGGCTGGCGTGTGCACCGATATCAAAACCACAAATATCTGAATCACCTGATTTCAAGTGTATGTCCTCCATGGGCCAGCCCAGTGTGTCGGCAGCCATCTGGGTCATGGCCGTGTGGCCGCCTGTTCCTAAATCTGAAATAGAGGCCATCAGTTCAACCGTACAGTCCTCGTTGAGCTTGGCTGTACAGACGGTATGCTCCAGCAGCATGGGCCAGGCACCTGAGGTGTGATTCATAACAGCCATGCCGATACCGCGGCGCTTCTTGCCTTTTTGTTTGGCATATTTCTTTTTCTTTTCATACCACTTAAATGCCTTGGTCGCCTGATCGATGCAGTCATCCAGACCGTCAGAGGCATAGGTTACTCCCTTCAGCCAGGTTTCATCACCGACCGACTTATGCCATTTTTTACGCCATTCTACCGGATCAAGTCCCAGCTTATAGCAGGCCTCTTCAATAAGCTGCTCCTGCACAAACGAAGTCTGCGGGTTACCGTAGCCCCGATAGGCCCCGGTCGGCACTACGTTGGTAAAGTAGGACTGACCGCGCTGACGCATGCTGCGCCATTTGTACATGCCGTGCACGAAGGCTGCCGCGCAGAACACCGGTCCGTTACCGTGGGTGTAGTAGCCGCCCTTTTCCGCACAAAAATTTGCCTCGACAAAAACAGGTGTACCGTCTTTTTTGAAACCCATCTTCATATCATATTTTCCGGGAAAGCGGGTTTCCGAGGCAAGCCAGTCTTCCTCTCGCAGAAACTCGACTTTTACGGGTCTCCCGGGTACGGCCATTGCCATAGCACAGGCGTGCGGCTCACCGATCATACCCAGGCGAACGCCAAAGCCTCCTCCGACAACAGTCTGTATTACGCGCATCCGCGACATGGGCAACTCAAACAACTCGGCCAGCAGGACCTGAACCGGCTTCGGCATCTGGGTCGAGGTCCAGCAGTGCAGCTTGTCGCGATCATCATAAAGAGCCACATAGGCGTGATTTTCCATCTGGCACTGTTTCTGCTTGGGAACTTGGAAGTTACCCTCTACAATAAGATCACATTCATCCGCAAGATCATCGCCCATCTTACCGGTTTCGGCATCCGGCCATCCATAAGCTTTGCCAGGGAATACGCGCTCGTCAAACTCTCCTGCCAGATTGCCGGGTTTCAGCTTGGTAAACTGGAATGTGCCGGGTTTTTTTGACTCCTCTGCAGTCATTACAACCGGCAGCGGTTCATATTTTATTTTAATTTTTGCAGCTGCGCGCTCGGCCGCCTCTTCGGTTTCAGCAATCACGCCGCACACTGCATCGCCCTGGTACTTGACGTGCTTGTTAAAAACATACATTTCGGCAATCTCACCGAACACTTCGCAGAACTCCTCGGGCACCAACAGCTTCATGATAGTAGTGTTGTATCCTTTCTGGGTCACATCGTCCGGACCAAGGCATTTCACCACACCGGGCACCTTCAGGGCTTCCTTAAAATCAATGCTTTTCACCCTGGCATGAGCGTATTCCATACAGCGCACTACTTTGCCGTACAGCATACCTTTCATGCGCATATCGCCGGCATATTCCGCCGTACCGAGGACCTTTTCCTTAGAATCTATCTTTGGTATTCTTTTTCCTACTACAGACGTGCTCATAGCTCACCGTCCTCCTTGTTTGAGGTTACTTCCTTTTTTTGGACATTACTTTCTGGGCCTTTTTAACAGAGTCGACAATCTTGACATACCCCGTACATCGGCAGATGTTCCCTTCAAGGCCGAAGCGAATTTCATCTTCGGTTGCTTTCGGATTCTTTTCCAGCAGAGCTGTAGACTTTACAACCATGCCGGGCGTACAGAAACCGCACTGGATACCGCTCTCTTCCACAAACGCCTGCTGGACCTCATTGAGCTGTCCGTCTTTTCCCAGGCCCCGCGACGTGGTTATTTTTTTCCCGTCCAGGGTAGCGGCAAGTGCCAGACACGCATCGACAACCTTTCTTCCGGTGGACTCTTTTTGGTCATCTACAAATACCGAACAAGCCCCACACTCTCCCCTGCCGCAGCCGTATTTCACTTCAGTCAAATTAAGCTGATCGCGCATAACCTGAAGAAGAGTATGGTGGCCGTCAACATAAATACTATATTCTTGATCATTGATCGTAAGCGTGATCGGATGTTTGCTCATGGTTAACCTCTCCTTAATTAATATCTGTGATCATTGTTCTGCTTATGCAATTGCTTCCTCAATAGTCCGGCGCACCAGAACCGCAGAAACATCGCGCCGATATTCTGCGGTGGAGCGCACATCATCAATCGGACTGAGCTGTCCGCCGATTGACGCTGAAATTGCTTCGAGAATTGAGGGGGATATCTTCTGGCCTTTGAGCAGATTTTCACTCTCAAACAGCCGGATCGTTTTGGGGGCAACCGCACCCATGGCAATCCGGACACTCTTGCAGACACCTTTTTCCACGGTCAGACAGACCGCTGCATTGACTTTCGACAAGTCAAGGGTTGTCCGTGTTATGCGGTTGAAGGCAGAGACAACGCCCTTCTTTGGTGCCGGGACCTTGATTTCGACTGCAAGTTCATCATCCTTACGATCGGTTTTCTTGTAGTCGATAAAAAAATCGTCGATTGCGACTTCACGCTTCCCGCGTGGCCCCTGAAAAACGATTTTTGCATCCAGAGCCAAAAGGGCACAGGCACAATCACCTGAGGGTGATGCACGCATAACATTTCCCACTACGGTACCCATATTGCGGGTCTGGGGGGTTCCGTTTATGGCGGCTGATTTATACAGAGCCGGATAGTTCGCTTTAACTTCCTTCGTATCGGCAACGTTCTGCAGTGTTGCCAGCGCGCCGATCCTGAGGCCGCCCGATTTGCTGAACTTGACGTAGTCCAGCTCACTGACTTTTGCCAGGCTGATAACATAGGGCGTAGCAAAACCCTGCGTTCCCGACACAATGACATCCGTGCCGCCAGCCATAACCGTTGCCTTGTCCTTATATTTTTTTAGCAACTTTACCGCCTCTGCCACACTCTCCGGCAGAAGCAATTCAAATTCTGGTAGTATGCGACTGCTTGGCATAATCTATCTCCTCATTGAATAAGTCTTTATTAAGAATCATCTTGCAATAGTGCAGGACTGGATAGTTCCGTTATTTACTCACCTCCTTTCCGTCAGGCAGCTTTGCATGCAGGCTTCCAAAAAAATACCGGTTCCGTGGCAAGACGGAACCGGCATGAGTAGCTTGCTTCCATCTCCTTTCCGACCACGGGAGGCATAGCCCTTTCAGGTTATACCCTTTCGGCTGTCCCATCGTACCCCTGCGGGTTTAGAAGAAACGGCTTGGAGATACCTGCACTGTAATGCTTTTAATAAAGCATTGTTGGTGTCGATTTTTTCTGCTTTCCGTATACATTTTTTTCAATACTACCTGACGGCCACTATGAGTCAACCGCCTGCACAACTTTTTTTACAAACAAAAAACGTCACTTTTTAGCAAACCGAAAACGTCACTCGGAGTATGTCCAGGCACAGCTGGCAGCTCGTGTAGTCTTGCGCTGCGGCTTGACCTTCATGCGAACAGGCTCCCGCAGGGGAGTGGGAGGATGCTCACCGATAACAACATCTTCTGCATACAAACGCCAGGACCCGTCAAGCAGCTGCCGCACATCAACACGGCTCTGCCCGGTCCTGAGCCTTATATCTGCCTTCAGCAGCATGCTCAAGTCGCCAACCTGAACCATTCCGTTTGATCCAATCTGTGCTTCGTAACGAAAACTGCAAATCCGCTCTATATCCAGCGGCGCTTCAGGCTGACGCCACCTCTGCTCCATCGTTTCGGCCTGTATGGCATAGTCCCGGTTAAAGCTGTGGATAAAACAAGCCTCCAGAAATGCGTTACCTGCCTGTATATCCGATATGTGCTGATTCTGAAGTGCTTCAAGCAGGCAAACATGAAACAATTCAAAGATGCGCTCAAAATAGCGCTGCTGTCGCTTTGTGCGGACATATACCGGCTCAATTCCAAGATCTCGCAAAGCGCTGCCGACTTGGGTCGGATCCTGCTCACCCCGTAGCTCCTCTTCAATGCTCCATTCATTACCGCTGCGCATTAAGAGAGGATTGCGGTCCTGGATGATTTTTTCAGGAATACCGTATTGCACCACAACCGTCTTCAAAACCCAAAGATAGGCAAAGCTTTCTTCAAAAGGGAAAAAGTGGGCCGCCAGGCACCTGCCGCTTGCATCGTCAATAACGGCAACTAAACAGCACGCATACGGCTCCTGGGTGAACCATTGATGAATCATTCCGTCCCAAAAAATATTTAAACCCTCACGAGGCCTGTCGGATTCTGCGGTGTGACGCGGTTGTCGCCTTGCCTTGCCCGGCAGAATACCGCCGCTTCGCCTGATTTTCCGTATGGTCTCCCGACTGACCTTAATTCCCTTTTCTTTTTCCAGAATCTCGGCAAAACAGGCGTCATTTATCCTTCCGTAAGCATTGCGCGACCACTCCAGAATTTTTTGTTTCACTTTATCATCGACTGCATTTACCGGTCTGCGGCCAGTATTGCCATGGATTAAACCACGAATGCCGTCCTGCAAAACCGACTGTTTCATGCGTATTACCTGTCGGTAGCTGAGCCCCATCTGCAGGCCGGCTTCCTTAATGGTCAGCTCTCCGTCAATTACCTTTTTAAGAGTGTTCCAGCGTTTAATGGGAATGGATTTTTTCATCATTCAAATAGCCGTTTTTTGCTGTTAATAGAACCCTCTTGAAAACATGTACGAAAATACTAGTGGAGTCTCACACTCCGGCATTGTTTGAAAGCTAAAGACTTCCTGCGGCCGCCCGGAGTGTACCGCACACCCGTTTTCATAAACGATGACCCGGTCAGCAAGGGAGTAGGCTTCATACACATCGTGGGTCACCAGAATTACCGGAATTTTCATAAACCGGCGAATGTCACGCAGAAAATCCCACATCTCACCACGAATCTGCATGTCAAGGGCTGAAAACGGTTCATCCAGCAGCAACAGATCGGGTTTTCTGATAAGCGCCCGTGCAAATGCCACCCGCTGTTTCTGGCCACCGGATATTTCAGTCGGCCGTTTTGCCTCAATATCCTGCAATTGAAACAGCTCCATCACCTCTTTGTATCGACGAACGCGATCGGCTGTCGCAAGCCCGGTGGCGCCGTATTCGATATTCTTCCGGACGGTCATGTGGGGAAACAGCGCCGGGGATTGGAACACATAGCCGATACGACGTTCCTGGGGTGTGCGTAGTATTCCCCGGTTTGTATCATACAATATCCGATCATCTGCCGTAATGATGCCGGAATCCGGTTTCAGAAGCCCCGCGATCATATGCAACGTGAGTGATTTGCCGGAGCCCGAGGGGCCGAAAATTACCGCAAGCTCATTCCCGATCTCCCAGAATACGTCTAGGTGAAAGTTACCGTATTTTTTTTCTATCTGTACTGTAAGGCTCATCTGCCTCCATACATCTGTTTAATTAAGCTAATGGCCGTATAGTTTTTGTAATAAGTGCTGTTGATATTATGATACTGGTTCCTGGATGCTCGATACTGGCTAAAAAAACTGGTACAGCGTCACAACATGTAACTGTGACACTATACTAAGTGCGTGTATCGCACTCATCCTTTAACAATTTTCTAAATAGTCGGTCGGGAGAACCTGTTGGCAATCAGCAGGAACCCTGCCGACATCACTGTAAACAGCGCAACCATAATATGTGCCTTTTGCCAGTCACCACTGCCGGCACTGCTGTAAATCGCAATCGGCATGGTCGCGGTCCGGCCGGGGATATTGCCCGCAACCATAATTGTAGCACCGAACTCACCTATGGCCCGGGCAAACGCCAATACCGACCCGGCATATATACCGCGTTTTGCAAGCGGAAGGGTAATCCGGCAAAAAGTTTCAAACTCTGAGCGCCCCAGCGTATAGGATGCCTTGATAAGTTCCGGATCAACGGTCTCAAACGCGGCCCTGCTGGTCCGAATCATCAAAGGTAGAGCAACAACAAATGACGCGAGCACAGCTGCCTGCCAGCTGAACATGATGCTCCATCCGGTCCAGTCATAGATATATTGCCCCAGCAGACCGTTGCGACCGAAAACAACGATAAGATAGTAACCTGTTACGCTGGGCGGCAACACCAGCGGCAACGTGCAGGCAACATCAACCAACGTTTTGCCGTAAAACTTTTTCATGGCAAGCACGTAAGCGATTGCAATGCCGACCAGCACCACGAACACGGTTGCTACCGCCGCTACCTGTACTGAAAGGCGAAGTGAAAACAATACTGATGCGTTCATGTTCCCGATCATTTATTTTCCGTACGAAAACCGTGTTTGTGCAGCACAGCCCGGGCTGTGTTGTTTTTGCAGATAAACTGTACAAAACGTCCGGCCTGTACTGGGATGCTGCTGGAACTAACCACGGCAATAGGGTATTGAACCGCCGTGTGACTGCCCTGAAGCGCCGTTTCAATAATAACGATATTTTCAAAACGGATCCGGGCATCTGTCGCATATACAATTCCCGCATCTACCTCTCCGCGGGCAACATAATCGAGCACCTGTCTGACGTGTTCCCCAAAAACCAGTTTTTTCTGAATCCGTGCATAAATTCCCATATATTGCAGCACCTCGGCGGCATAGCTGCCGGCCGGTACGCTTTGCGGATTACCTATCGTAATGGTGCGACAGCTACCAGCGTTCAAATCTGTAAATCTGTTTATTTCTGCCGGATTATTTATCGGTGTTATGAGAACCAGGCTGTTTTGTGCAAAGTTGCACCGGGTTGCCGGTATAATGCCTTGCTTCTCTTCCAGTATATTCATAAAACGTTCTGAGGCCGAGGCAAACACATCGACCGGCGCACCGGCTTCAATCTGTTTTTCAAGCGATCCGGATGAACCGAAGTTGTATAGAATGGTGGTACCGGCAACCTGCTGTTCATACAGAGGTGCGATTTCCTCAAAAGCGTTTTTAAGACTCATAGCGGCTGAAACCAGCAGTTCAGTGGCGTATAATGGTTCCGCATGTTCCGCAAAAAAAACAATAGAGCACATCAAAGCTGTTGTCTTTATGCGTCGGTACATCTTTATAACTCCCTGCATCTCCTCCTCTTGTAGTTAATGCTGTTCGGACCTGCTGAACGTTGCTGTATCAGCTCAGCTGCAATGCTGATTGCGACTTCTTCAGGAGAATCCGCACCGATGGGAATGCCAATGGGCGCATGCAGCCGCTTGAACGCTTCCGGGGGCAAACCGGTGTTTGCCAAATCGTTACGTAGCGCCCTGCACTTGTGTTTGCTGCCGATCATACCGATATAGGCCGCATTGGTTGTGAGTGCCGCCTCAAGCACCTGCTTGTCCAGCGATGGGTAGCGAGTCAGGATAACTATATAACTGTCCTGATCAATGGTAATATCTTTAAATGGGTTGCCATATGACTTGATCAAAGCAATTTCATCCGCAAGCGGAAAGCGATGCCGTACAGTATCGTCCCGCCGGTCATCAAGCACCGTGGTTTTAAAACCGGCAAGGACCGTGAGCATCGCAAGCTGCTGCGCAATGTGTCCGCTGCCAAAAATAAAAACCTGCAGCAGGCCGGTTAGCGGCTCAACAAAGAACCGTTCTTCACCCGCGTCGGTGATCCAGGGCCTGTGTGCATTCGTGCGGTCTGTAAGCTGCTGCAAAAGTGCGCTGCCCGGCTGCAACGCGCCTGTCGCTTCACCGGATACGTAAGTACAAAAACCTGCGCGTGGTATCACCTTTCTTCCATTTGGAACAGCGGTTATCATCCAGGCAGACTGTTTTGCCTGTATGGCCTGAAGTGCTGCGTGCCAGGCGCTCTTCAGCTTCTGGTTTTTCGAATCCATATAGTCCAGCAGCACATCGACTCTGCCGCCGCACAGCATCACTCCGCCGCCGATATCACCCGTCAAGTCGAACCGGTGCACCGCGGGTTTTTTTTCAGTGAATATATTTTCACTGCGTCGTTTCACCTCTGTTTCAAGGCTTCCGCCCCCGATGGTGCCGAATGATTTACCGTTTATGCGGATAATCATGCGGGCACCTGTTCTGCGAGGTGCCGAACCCTCGCGCGAGAGCACTAGTGCCGTCACAAAGGACTCTCCGTGCTCAAACAGGTTTATGCAGTATTGCAGCGTGGTTTTCATTGCCTACTTTCCAAATCCGCATTCAGGATAGCGGCACTCAGGGCACCCCGCGCACAGACCACCGTGTCCCAGAGGGGCAAAATCGTGCTTCCTGATATGCTCGCCAGCCAGTAAACGCGGTACAATCAGCTCAAATACCGTTGTAGTGTGATACATGACACATCCCGGCAAGCCGACGACCGGTATGCCGTCCAGGTACGACAGCAGAAACATAGCGCCCGGCAGTACTGGTGCTCCATAGGTAACAATCTCGCCGCCCGCGCTGCGTATTCCTGCCGGGGTAACATCGTCAGGGTCGACCGACATACCGCCGGTGGTGGCGATAAAATCGACCCCGTCCGCTATCAACGTACATATCGCTTCTCCGATTTTCCGAGCATCATCGGCAACAATAATCTGCCTCATCACTTTGCACCCGAGTTCACTGAACTTTTCACGCAGCACCGAACCGAACTGGTCGGTGATGCGGCCTTCATACACTTCCGACCCGGTTGTAACGACCCCGATCGTACGGCGTTGGAGCTTTTTGATCTGCACAAGCGGTGCATTACTTTTTAGATGCGCAATCGCTTCATCGCTAGTTTTTTGCTCGATAATCAGGGGTATAACGCGTGTTCCGGCAACAATTTTGCCGGCTGGTACGACCTGGTTGGTATGAATTGTTGCAAACATGATTTGATCAATGCAGTTCAGTGATTCAAGGGCACTGACATTGATCTTCAACAACCCGGAATACTGCGCCGAAAGCTCGATTTTGCCTTCCTTCGGCTCTGAAAGTGCGATGCCCGGTCCCGCTGCCGTAGCAGCAATGGCCTGAGCAGCATCGTTTTCATGCAGGGTGCCTTTCTGCAGATTCCAGACGTAAACGTGCTTTTTACCCAGATCAAGCAACGCGGGAATATCCGCACTGGTGATAATATGTCCTTTTTTGAAAGCACGCTCTTTGCATTCTCCCCGTATAATTCGTGTGATGTCATGCCCCAGCACCATGCCGACCGCATCTTCCACCCGCACCGATTCCATAGCGAACACATCCTTCCCATAAAAAAGCCGGTTCCTATGGTCTTAGGGAAACCGGCTGCCAGTACTTATATTTACTGTTGCGATTTCTCCTTTCCGCATGGGAGGCATGCCACTTTCGGAAGCAGCCCTGTCGGTCATAGCTCCATAGGCGATGCCCATAGGAGTTCAAGACTCGGAGAAAATTATTTCAAAAAATAACCTATTATAACACTTAAAACTACTATGTCAATGCGCCATCAATCAAATCAATGCAAAGCAAAAATGTCACATTCAGGCTTACACTCGGACCCCCGGGGAAAGCCACTAATTACTTGCCCTACTTGCAAGGCCGTCCAGCCTTTTTCCGTATCAATTTACACCCAAAACTTTCCAGCTTCTATTGTAAAGAAATTGCTTGAATCGGACTATCCCCGCCCAGAGGACGTGGGTTTTTAAGACGCACTAAAGAACTTTGTTAAGTCAGTCTGCAACTTATTTGTTGCACATGGATAAGCCTATTTTATAGAGAATTTTAATACCTGCCTGAAAGCTGCCTGTCAGAGTGCCTGAAATTTTTGAGGTACCGATACGATCACGGTAGTGCACCGGTATTTCCTTAATACGCAGACCCGCCTTGACTGCATTTATCTGCATTTCAATCGTCCATCCGAAATTTTTGTCCCGCATGCCGAGTTTCTTCAGGGAAATATACCGGATCGCACGAAAAGGGCCGAGGTCGGTATATCGGTAATGAAATATCCTGTGGATCAGCCATACGGCCAGCCGGTTGCCCCAGTAGGCCTGCGGCGGGAGCACGTTTGCGGCTCCGGAGCCCCTGAGCCGGGAGCCGACGACAAAGTCGGCTTCATCATTTATAATAGGTGCGACAAGTCTGCCCATTTGGTCAGGATAATCGCTGTAGTCACCGTCAAGAAACACGACAATATCTGGATTGTCTGCGAATACGAGGCCTGCCAGACAGGCACTTCCATATCCACGCTGCGGTTCCCTGATGACGACAGCACCTGCCTGGCGTGCAACATCAGCTGTCCGGTCGATTGACCCGTTGTCAACAACAATAATTTCATCTGCCAGATTGCGCGGGATGTCCCTGATAACCAGCCCAATGGCTTTTTCCTCGTTGAGCGCCGGGATGATAACGGAAATCTTATAGGGCTCTTTACATTGGGTCACGATTTAACTCCCGTATGGTACCCTGGGTATCCCTGCGCCCGCAGCAACGGACCATCAGGCTTTATCGATAACCTTTTCCTGATCGTGTCATAAAGCATCAGGCAGAAAAACGGAACATAGATACCGAGCTTAACCAGCGGCTGTTCATGCCATATTCCGGTTTCGGCATATTGACGGAGCACCCAGTATGAAAGAAAAACCGTACCGCTGAGCACAATCCAGGCCCTGTTCGGCCGAATAACAAGAAAGGGAATAATCCAGCAGAGATACCACGGATGCACTACCGGCGATAACAACAAAAGTGTCCCCTGCAACATAAAGCATACCCGGTAGGGGTCAATTTTGGTGTTGGACGCGGCAAAAAAATGTCTGTAAATCCCAGCGGCACAACCAAAAAAAAGAAGGGCGGCGATTATGCGGGCCTGCAGATTGTCCTTGAGCAGCATGAGCAGGATTTCATAAAGCGATGCATTAAACACCCAGCTTTGTGCATAGACACCCAGCGAATGTATCAGTTCACCTCCCGCACTGAGGAATGGAACATATGCTGCACAGGCAATTCCTGCAAACAGCACAACAGACACCAGTCTTTTTTCTTTAAGCAGGACGGGCAAGAATACCAGGGGCAGCAGCTTGGTGAGAAAGGACAGCGAAAGTGCAGCCGCTGCCTGATGGTTTTTTGATTGAGCATACCAATAGAGTGCAAGCATAAGAAAAAAAATCCCCGCACTGTCCAAGTGTCCGCTGCCGGCAAATTCTATAATGACCAACGGATTTAAAGCATATATGGCTATCCGGTGCAGCGGCAGATTCAGTACCCGAAGCGTTTGCAGCAGGACTGCAATTGTTGCTAGGTCAAAGAACATAAAAGCCAGTTTCATGACGGTTACATCAGTGCCTATACATGCTGTCAGGGCAAAAAGAAGCTGGCTCAGCGGGGGATAGATAGCAGGCAGATGTTTGTGATTAATGTT
Organism: Thermodesulfobacteriota bacterium; assembly: GCA_028278025.1. GTDB lineage: Bacteria > Desulfobacterota > WTBG01 > CAIYCZ01 > CAIRTM01 > JANQFE01. The sequence continues at coordinate 16,493 of JANQFE010000047.1, forward strand.
GGGATAAATGAGTTGATCGCGCAGGGGTTCAAGCTGTAGATCGGAAGGTGCATGCACATAGGGATTAACGCCCGATGCGGTAAGCTTTCCTTCCCAAACATAGCGGTAGATATCATCGGAAAGCGTCGGAGGGCTTGCGATCATAATAAGACGGCACAGTACGGCAGCACTCAGCAGGGCTGCCAGCAAAAAATGCTTTTTAAAAAAGTCGCCGCCGGTGACTCCCCTCTGAGCTGTAACGGATCTGATCTTCAACACACTCAACGTAGCACCATAGAGGCAAAATGAGATACAAAAGACACACAGGCACAAAGCAATGTTGTCCCGCAGACTGCCGAGAGAAAGCAGTACTGCGCAGCACAGGATCTCCCCGAAAAACAACACACAACAAAAAAAATTCAGCATAACAAGTCCGTCGAAACGCGTTTATCTGTGTCTTCACGTTTTTTTGAAGAGCACGGTGCAATGCCCATGGAAAGCATCTCAGGGGTTCCTCGCCGGGAGGCTGAACGCACCCTGTTTGTTATGAACCCGAGGGCAGAGTGAAAACTCAGCATCTTGTTCGGGCAGACATTAACGCACCTGCCGCAGCCCATGCATTCAATTGAGCGCACCTGGCCTTTTTCTCTGACCAACTGCGAGACCGGGATCCCCATGTCACAGACATCGTCACATTTTCCGCACGCGGTGCATTTTTCCTTATCAGCCTTGATGCGATAGAAACCTGAAACGCTCAGCAGGCCCCATAAAGCAGCGAACGGGCAGAGAATGCGGCAAAAATTTCTGTTGCCGGTGAGCGGTATAAAAAGGAAGCTGGCATAGTAGGTATAGGTGACAAAATTATAAAAATATTTCCCGGCACGATTATATGCCGTGGAGGCATCAAAAATCATAAAGGCAAGGTACACGACAAGCAGCCCAAACGGCAGCCATTTCAGGTGGCGCAGCTGCCACCAGATATTGTTTTTAACTGTTTTTTCCCTGAAAGGATAACCGATAGTTTCTCTGGCGGTGACACACGGACAGCACCAGCCGCAGTCAACCCGCCTGCCGAAAAGCAGCACAACCCCGAAATACACAAAAAAGACCAGAGAACCTACTGTGTGCAGCTGCGGAAATGATCCCCACTGGCCTCCCAGGATGGGAACTTTCACATGAAACACGATGGGTACAATAAACCAGAACATAACATAGGTTGTTACGATAACTATAATGCGCGCCTTCTGATAAGGATGCTTTTCAGTAATGATGCGCCACAGGCCGAACAGAATGGGGATACCTGATGCAATATATCCTACGGGGTGATAGTGCATTTTGAAAAAATAGAGTTCTCCCGCAGCAAAAAGCACCAGACTTATAAACGCAAGTATCTTAATATGTCGGGCTTCGTGAGATATTTGTGCTTCAGGCACTTTTTTCGGTGTATGAGATTCCATAGGCTGCCGGCTATGCGGTTTCCCGCGTTGTGAATATCCCGTTCATTGTGTTAATCCCGCATGAATCTTTTTTTAAAAGAATGGACAGGAGCAACGGAAAAAAATTCGGACAACTTTTGTTGCAGATACTTTGATTGATTTTTATGCAAGGTAATTGTTTCATACAGGGAGCAGACAGACACATATAAGAATCCGCTGAAAAAAAGAAGCAGAAAGGGGACTGCAGCATAGACCCTGTGCTGCACAGCAGTGCAGACTGCCCACATGATATACAAGGTCAGTCCTGCTTCAGCAGCTAGCTGGGCAGCACGCAGATTTTTTCTGTAGGTCTTGTTCGTCCAGCAGTCTGTTTTTTTTTCAATGTGATATTTGGGAGTGCGTACAAAAGAAGATTTGCAACCTGTCAGAGCCTCCAGTACGGCTTTGCCGTTATTAACCGCAAGCCCGACCCCCAATGCCAGTAAAAAGGGAATATAGAACACATGACGTTTTTGACCGCCGGAAGATTCTCTGTCGGCAATAATGTAAAAGAAAACAATCGGAATAAATGTGCCGACAAAAAACAGCATATCAGCCATGAAAAACATTTCCCGGGCCAGTGCAATCCTGGCCAGCAGGGCCGGATACGTGAAAAGAGCCAGTAGAATGATCAGGAGATAGTTGATGTTGCAGGTGAGGTGAAAAAAAGATTCAATCTTTACTTTGAGCGGATGTGTACTTTTAAAAATTGCAGGAAGCATTTTTTGGGCGGTTTCAATGCCGCCCTTGGCCCAGCGGTGCTGCTGACTCTTGAAGGAATTCATGTCTACCGGTATCTCTCCCGGCGTCACCACATCCGGCAGAAAAATGAATCTCCAACCCTGAAGCTGAGCACGATAGCTCAGGTCCATATCCTCTGTGAGCGTCTCATACTGCCAGCCGCCTGCTGAAACTATACACTCTTTTCTCCATACACCGGCAGTGCCGTTAAAGTTAAAGAACCTTCCTGAGCGGTTGCGGGCGGTGTGTTCGAGGACAAAGTGAGCATCAAGAAAAAGTGACTGCAGAACGGTCAGCAAAGAATAATTGCGGTTAATATGCCCCCACCGACTCTGCACCATACCGATACGGCTATCCGAAAAAAAGGGTACAATATTTTTCAGATAATCCCTCTGGGGTACAAAATCGGCGTCAAACACTGCAACAAGTTCGCCCCGGGCAATCTCAAGCCCGGCCTGCAAAGCCCCGGCCTTAAAGCCATGGCGTTTCGTTCGATGAAGATAGGTTATGTTATGGCCATCGCGTCTGAGCTTATCGATATATTCAAGCGCAATCTGAGAGGTCTCATCGGTAGAATCGTCAAGTACCTGGATCTCGAGCAGTTTACGTGGATAGTCTATGTGCACGGTAGCACCGAGCAGGCGGCGTACGACATACTTTTCGTTATAGACAGGCAGCTGTATGGTGACTAATGGAAGATTATTATCTGCTGCGATCGGGGCGGCAGCCGGCAGCTGTTTTCTGTATTTATAATACAGATACAGAATATGGTAACGGTGCAGGCAGTAAATTGACAGAACTGCCAGGATACCCAAATATACTATTACTATGCTGTAGTGGATTATCATAAAAAATCCTGCACAATAAAGGGCCAGTTCGTGCTCGGCAGTTATTTTGAAAAATAATAAACTGCAGCTATTGTGTACTGGTCTCCTGCGGCAATATTCTCTCCATAAGGGTAGCCGGTATAGGTGCATTCAATTGACCAACTCCTGGTTGCCTGGTACCCGAGGGTAAGCTCCAGCTTGGCAAGATCATATTCAATGCCCAGAGAGGGATTGGTATTCAGAGTACCCGTTGATGACTCCTGCTCGATTTTAACCACCTGACCCGTTTCATAGTTCACATAGGCACTGTTTGCAGGCTCGGGAGGCACAGCCCTCCTGGCATTTTTTACGCTTTTAATGCCGTCGAGCTTTATTCTGCAGGAGAGTTTTTTAGTCAGGTTTAAACCGAATTCAACCAGATAGCGGTATTCATCCGACGGGTCGTTGGTCCGCCAGCGGTACCCCAGCTCAAGCCCGCAATAGCCCGGAAACGGCCAAAGTGATTTGCCCGCAAGCAGTTTCAGTTCATAATCGTTTTGGTTATTGCCCGGTGGAACCTCCTCGTGACCATCGTAGAACCAGGCTGTTTTCACAAGGCCCTGAAGGGATAGAACAAAGGGCCTTTCAAGAAAGCAGTATTTCAGCCCGAACTCAAAATCCCCAAGCCCGTTATATCGGGATGATGATCGCTTTTTATCATCGTCTTCATAAAAACGATAATGCGACCGCAGCCGTTTGTACGGCAGCGAGCTGAAAACAGTAAGGTTCTGTGCCAGGCCATATTCAGCATACAGGGTTACATTGTAATCATGAAAATGTGACCCGTTCGGATTTCTTTGTTTGTCGCCGTGCTGATCAAAAGTGTCTACGGTAAAAAACTGGTTATAGGAAAGCTTGACGTATAACGCTCCCGGCTGCATGCACCACGCTCCTGCGTGCAGCAGTGCCGGCTGGCACAGTGAAACAAGTAAACCGCACAGCAGGCCATGTACAATGCAAAGTGCTGCTTTTCCAGTGGATGCCATAATAGCATTACTCATACCTTGCAAAAACCTATTTATCAAATTGATATTATCAATAGTTTAATTGTCCGGTATTGAAACTATCAATTTGACAGTTCTATGATGTGCTGAGGTATAGTGTTTCAAAATTTATTCAAGATAAAGAACCAACACTATGCTGATAAAACTCAACCGATTCCTTGTATTTTTGAGCGTTGCACTATCATGCGTCCTGTCTGTACCTGTGGCTGCTGAAACAGAGCCCGGCCTGTTTAACATGATAGTTGTTGTTCCCGGCATGACGCGGGCAATCGATATCAGACAGCAGGAGCTGTTTCCGCAGGGCTGCCCGCAGTTTTTCGTCCTCGTACTCGGCACGGGCATGCTGGGCATTTCGGTAGTAAAAGACGATGTTGCCGGTGATACGATATTTATGGCCGGCGCCGCCTTCTCAAGTGCCGGCACAAGCCCTATATACCGGGCCGGCGAGTCAAAAGGCATGATCGATCAGATCGTCGAGATCGGCAGCGCCGGGGCGCCCTACGGATTTGTGTGGCTGTACTGCGGGGTGGCCCTGTCACAGAATCTTCCAAGTTACAACTGCCAGGTACGATTTTCACTGGCTCAATAACAAATTCGTAATGAAGAAAGGACCAAACATGAGAACAAAAAAAGGTAGCATGCTTGTTATTGTCGCGTTGATGGCATGTATCTGCGCAGGCTGCGGAACCCCTATTGATTTTCCACAGGGAGAGTACCCCAACGGGGAATTGCTGGTTTCGGGTGAATTCCTTGAATCAATCATGGAAGAGTCCGGCGTGGTCATCATCGATGCCCGCTCATCAGGGTATGAAACAGGCCATATACCAGGAGCCATCAGCGTGCAGTGGAGCGACTACGTGGACGAGAACAGCATGCTGCTGACAGAATCAGCCATTGCTGAAAAGCTCGGCGCGGCTGGCTTGACGCGTGACATGACCTGTGTTATCTATGATGACACCCTCGCATCATGGGGAGCAGCAGGCCGGATATTCTGGATGTTCGAATACCTCGGCTGCAGCGATGTGCACATCCTGAACGGTGGTTGGAATTTATGGGTACTGGAAGAACGCCAGACCGAGTCGACCCCCAACACCCTCCCTCCCGCAACGTTTGTACCATCCGTGCGCGACAGTGTGCTGAGCACCAGCGATTCTATCAGCAGCCGACTCGGTGACAGCGATTTTGTTGTCATCGATTCCCGTACCGACGAAGAATACAACGGCTGGCAACTGTACGGTGAAGCGCGTGGCGGTCACATCCCCGGCGCTGTACAGATCCCCTATGAATGGTTCTACGCTTCGGACAACGGCACCGTGCTGGGCTATGAGGATCTGCTGTCTCTGTTTACCACCCGCGGGGTAACGTCCGATAAGGAAGTGACCTCATACTGCACAGCCGGTATTAGAAGCGGTTTTGTCTATTTTGTCCTTCGGCTGCTGGGCTTCCAGAACTGTTCAAACTACGCAAACTCAATACTGGAATGGGCCGCTGATCCCGCACTGACAATGGAAAAGATGGAAAATTATCATGCCTTGGTATACCCGGAGTGGGTGGACAAACTGATCAACGGTGAAAATCCACCGACATATCCTGGGAACGGTTATGTCATCCTTTATCCATCCTATGAACCCCGCTATTCAGAAAACAGATCTGACTATGTGGGAACCGTTTATGAAACAGGCCATATTCCGGGCGCACTATTTGTGGATATCTATTTGCTTGAAAACGGCCCGAATTCAGAATACGGTGACGGCTATGAGTACCCGGAAGAGGGCAATATCAAACCCCTCTCCGAACTCCAGGAGTTCCTCGGTAGTTTGGGCATATCCAAAGACATGACCGTTGTGGTGTATGCAAATGACGATATCTCTATGATGACCGCCGGACGAGCAGCATGGGCGTTGCTGCTTGCAGGCGTGGATGATGTCCGTATTCTCAACGGGAACTATGACGCCTGGGTCGATTTCGGCGGGGAAATCGAAACCACCCCGAACACGCCGGAACCGGTAGCATTCGGAGAAAGCCCAGGCAATCCCCGGTATCTCGCAACAACAAATGATCTGTTGACTGTGGTAAATGAAACAAACCCCAATGCCGTTATTGCGGATGACCGTTCGTGGGAAGAATATATCGGTGAGTCGAATTCCTACTACCAATACTTCGATGAACTGGGACGCATAAAAACCGCCGGCTGGGTCGGAGACTGGTGGGAACTGACAAGAGATGATTTTGAGTCTTTGAAGACCTATACTGAAGTTGAGCGGAACTGGATCAACTCGGGTTTTTCATCTGACGAGCAAATCTACTTTTACTGCGGTACAGGATGGCGGTCCGGCCTGTACACGTTTTATGCATATCTGATGGGTTGGAAAGCAGCCAATTACGACGGCGGCTGGTTTGAATGGTCATATTACGGCAATCCCAGGGAAACCGGCACACCGTAAAAGACAATTTGCATCAATGCGGTTGAGGGGGAGGCAATCTGCCTGCCCCTCTTTTACTTTTAATTCTCACATAAAACAATACGCATTTATATTTAGGCGAGCATTCTGTTTAAAAGAACCGGTCATATACTGTGACTTCTCAAACTTGTAGACCTTTTAATTTTTCACTTATGCGGTCCGCCAAGCAATTCTAACGTATTGATGACAACATCAAGAAAATATAAGTTTAACCAAACAGTTTTCAACTATGCTGCTTACCACCACCTTCCTATACTTCACAAAAACCGTTTTTTAAACTGCCCCAAAACTGCCACATGAAATCAATGGATTTTGATGTTTTGCAGAGCAAGAATTCAATATTTTCCATCCTTTTAGAAAACTAATTTCAACTTTGTATCTTCAGCTTTGAAAGAAGATACTGGATTCTTTCAAAGGCATCACGTTTCAGCATTTCACCATCTTCTGTATCTCCTAAATCCTCAAACACGGCAACATGCGTAGGGCCGATATGATTTTCTGTCTCAAATTTTCCAGCAATATTTTCTAGTCCTTCCCGGACCATGCTGTTGTCAAGGTAAGGTTCAAATTCACTGACAAGGGCATCAAGACCACCAGGATAGTTTTTCACACAATAATAAATGTCCCAGGCATCTTTTTCTTTTAAGCGGTCATGCAGTGCCATGCCTTTCATCACCAAAAACGGTACAATTGAAGCAACCCGAACCTGTACCGCGTCTTTGCCGCCGTCAGGCAGATCACCTGCAACCGTCGTTTCAAAGGGATGCTCAAATGCCATATCACAACCGCGCACCTTTCTTGCCATGACATCCTGCACCCTTTGATGCCGGTGTCCCATGCCGGTACCAGCATATTCACCGGAAAGAAGATCAACCTGCACTGTAACCGGGTTTCCCTTCACCTGCACTGTTCTCAGAAATATAAATGGCTGACTTCCCTGCTGATAGCCTCTTCCCTGCAAAAGAGCCTGAATCGTTTTGTATCCATCCTCCTGGAGGGCTTGATGATTCAGTGCGAGATCAACATCCATGCTACCGACAAAGGAATCTTTCTGTTCCGGCAAAAGCAGATAGGGAACCCAGCCTCCTATGATGACAATGTGGTCACGGTACTCACCCAGCAGATGCACAAGCTCAATGATAACAGATCGAGCTGCATCGACAGCCTCCTTAGTATAGTCATGCTTTGTTACCATGCTGGCTTAATGATCCTTTCCAGTAAAGCCTCAG
>JANQFE010000052.1 GCA_028278025.1 Thermodesulfobacteriota bacterium
ACCTGGGCCACTGCATATTTGGGGGGTATCGATACAAGCATATGCACATGGTCACACATTAGATGCCCTTCCCATATTTTGCTCTCTTTTTGCTGGGCCAATTCCCGTATGACTTCACCCACATACTTCCTTAATTTGCCATATAATATCTTCTTTCTGTATTTCGGTATCCACACTATATGGTACTCGCATTCCCATCTCGTGTGTTTTAAACTGTCACAGGTCAAATATGAAAGCCTCCTTTTTGAGCTAAACTATTATGACACAGTCTCAAAGCTGGGGGGTACTCATGATTAATTGTGTCCCCAGAACTACCCGGAACTACCGTCGGAACGGTTTTTGGATGAAAGTGCATGCGGGATAGTTGGGAAAACGAAATAAAAAATAAAAAATTTTTATTTTTTATTTTGTCCATGAGTCATTTTTTCCGTAGCAGTTTGCGGGAGCGAAGTCTAACCTGTTTTGTTGGAAATGACCTGATTCACCACCCGAAGGGGCAAAGCCCTAGAGGTGGAATTGACAGCCTATCCGGCAATCTGTATAATGATGGTATTGCAACAGGTTAGCAAACCAAACTGAAATTATTTTTATAGTGAGGAATCATCATGAAAAAAATTTTCTTGGCAATCGTTGTGGCTGTAGGGGCTTTAAGCTTGACCGTCGGATTTTCACAGGCCCAGACGTCGGACTGGACCCCGGGCGGACCCAAACATCTATACGTTAAGCCCAAGGAAAAACCTGCTCACCATGGGGTTTATGACGAGGACATGAAGTGTCTGGACTGCCACAAATGGGACGGAACAGATGCCTATACATCTGCCACAATGTCCATGAAGAAGACCAGCCGGGGCCGCGCACCGCGGGAAGTGGTCGAGGCCGCCATTCGGGATACCTTGAAGGGCAAAGGTGACAACCGTGAAATTTATGTCCTGAGCACCTCTTTTGATAACAAGCCCCTAGCCACCGTGGCCGAGTTTGTGATGGATCCGCAGAGCTTCAACCTGGTAGCCATGTCGGAAAAACAAACTGAAAAACTCTTTCACATATATGCCAATCCCAATGTCTCGTTGGCTTATGTAAAACAGCGGGATGACTATATGTATTTCGAGGGAGCCCTGGGTGTTCAGATTGTGGGTAAGGCCCTCCAGTTGCAAGGAACCGATCCCGGCTATGAGGAGGCAGCACGCCTGTATATTCCCACTCTGCCCCTTCCAAAACCAAACCCCACGATTCCACAACCGCCAGGAGTGGATCAGCTGATTGAAATGATCCGGCCCATGAAAATAATCACGAAAGTCATTCCGGAGCGGATTGTCATCATGAACCGCAAGTTTAAGGAAAAAGGGTATCATGCCGTCCAGATCTGGGAGCCGCAAAAGAAATAGCTTGGCCGTTTTCCTTCTAAAGTGCTTTCATGTTTACTCGTCCTCCTGTCGGGCCTTTTCTATCTCCTCAACCAGTCGCACCCCTAGGGAAAAGGTCTCATCCAGCTTTGCCCCGTAGTGCTCTTCATCCAAATTATGAACCGACCCGATGTAGCACTGATCAACAACCTCAATCTCTTCAATCATGAAATGTCCTCCGATCACCTCATAACAGGGCTCAGCAATAGGGGCATAGTCATCCGAGGCGCTTCCGGTAACGATTATTGAGGCTTTCTTTTTATAGTTATGCTTTACCCGCGCAGCAGGTATCCCGGGCTCACTCTTATTCTTAAAATACAGGGCAAAACGCCGCTCAATGAATGTTTTCATTACGGCAGTAACCGTAAAATCATATACCGGTGTTGCCATAATGTAGCCATCTGCCTGATGATACTCTTGCAAAATACCGGCCATATCATCTTTTAAAGGGCAAATCCCTATGGGAAGCTCTTGGTTATTATGAACACATTTATAACAGCCGCGGCAATATTTGATATTATGTTTTATCAGTTGAAGCTGTTTTACCTCTGCACCTTTACTGGCTGCACCTTTCAAAAAGCTGTCGGTAAACTGATAACAGAATCCCTTCGGATGAGGGCTTCCCATGATTCCCAGTATTTTCATAATTGTTTTCCTTTCTATACATAAACGATATCATTAGTAATTTATACATAAAGAATGTCGATTACTCCTTGTGCAAATTTTTTCAGGCCCAGCTTTCTGTTTGCAACAAGCGTGTGCATGTCAAGAAATATTTCAGCATAATCAAACCGGTCGGGTTTATGAGTCTCCTTGAAAATTCCTTCATATCTGTTCCTGGCAATAATACCGGTATCATACGGTTTATACTGAATCTGGGTTGTATGCCTTCGGATTGCCCTGCGCTTGAGTGAAACAACACTGCTGATGTCTACTACCTTCGTACCGGGCACCTGCAAAACACCTGACCACACTGCATAGCCCCAGAGACCCGGACGGTATCCCTGAATTCGGTGCAGAGCCTTTACGCTCAGCTCAGAGACTATGCGATGGGTCTTATGCCTTTCAAAGGGACCCGGTATATATACGGTCCCAGGTTTCAATAATGTTAAGACTTCTTTAATCTCACTGACAATCCTCTCCCGCCCTCTTCCTTTCAGCTGTCTACTGATGTGATTGAGAAGAATTGCACCACGGGCCTTTACAACTTTAAGAGCATCAAGTGCCTCCTGTCTGCGTACCGGGGGTATCATCGCTTTAGGAAACAGTAGTGAGCTTCCGTTTGTAACATACAGTGAAAATACCGCATATCCCTCACGTGCCAGGAGTGCCATGGTCCCACCCATACCGATAACATCATCGTCCGGGTGGGGGGCCACCACGAGGATATTGCGGGAGTTTGCTGTAATTGACTGCAAATTAAACTGTTTTGACACCGGAATGAATTTTTTTTTAATGGACATTACCAGAATGGATTTTAGTGTTTGGTGTGTTGTGTTTAGTGTTTGGCGTTTGGTGAATTATTCATCAACAATACCCGAGTGCCTGTTCACTGCTCTATCATTATCCAAGCAGAAAAAATTTTCAATAAAAATCAATGCCGTGAGCCCTGGGCAGACTCAGGATTCGCTTGTTCTATTATAAAAAAAATCCTCTTGACAACGAAGCGGTCGCAAGATGAGAATGAAAATATTAACATATGTTAATTAGGGTGCAATGAAAGATACAGACAAGCTTGTTACTCGTTGCTGGTTTTATATATATTATCCACTACTGTATCGGACGTTACCCTGATAAGCACAAAATTATCACCTTCGGGGTCGGCAGGTACGATGTTTTGGATAGTGTCTTCATACTGACGGTAGATGGCAGCAATGGTCTGCCGGTCTTCTATGATATCGGCTGTGCCATATACCGTGATCGGTGCCCTGCGCTGCTCAGCATCCAAAAAGCTGACAGCAACATGGGGGTTGGCCAGTATCTGGTCAACCTTGCCTGAGCGCTTCAGGCTGGGATACCAGATGGTGAGATTAGCATCCACATAGTGGGTCATGGCCCGCAGCCGGGGCTGCTCTCCATCTACGGTTGCTAGGAAAGAGACCGGTGACATTTGTTTGATCGCTGCAATCTGCTTTTTAGTAAACACGCCTCACCCTTCCTCCAAAGTATTATGAGTACAGAAAAAAGCTTGTTGTGAGTTGTATACAGTTCGCTGCATTTACAAATAAGTTTTTTTGCTACTAACGACTAACAAGTGACAGGTGTATAGACAGCAATACTCCCGCCGCCTTAGATTCTTTTTTTCTCAAACAACCAGAATAATCCGGTAATAATAAAAGCAAAAACAGTGATTATAAGCCAGTGGTTTACATGCAAAAGTTCGGCAAATGTTATCTTGCCGTAGGACCCCCAGGACAATACGGTTGTTTTAAGAAATGGATATGCCTCGGCATATGCTGCTGCGCCGGCCAACATTCCCACAACACCCCATAGTACGTGCCAGCGTCCTTCCCCCAGAGCCCCTATGGCTGTTCCCGGGCAATAGCCGAAGATGGCCCAGCCAATACCGAACAACAGTCCGCCAAGCGTCTGAGCACCTATATGGGTTGCTTTAATCTTCAAGCTGATAATACCCAGGTCCTTAAAAAGATAAATACCTACCATACCGACCAGGACTGCTGAGAGCATGAATTTGATGATGGTCATATCTTTAAGACGCAAAAAACCCACCTGTTTTTCAAACCGCAGCACCTGACCTTTTTGCAGCAGGAATCCGAACAGAATGCCCGTACACACACCAAGGAACAGTTCCATAATTACTTCCTCCTTTTATACACTATGCCGGCTGTGAGTATTCCACCTGCAAGAAAAAAAACCATTGCAATAAGACCGCTAACCGCGAGCTGCATGGTTCCGCTCAGGCCGTGCCCGCTTGGACATCCCCCGGCAAGACGGACGCCAAAAAGAGCGATGAACCCACCAATGAAAGCAGCTCCGGCGCGAACCAGGCGGTTTTTTCCATAAAACTCGGCCCACATCGACGGGACTTTCTCAGTATTAAATGTTTTTCCGATAAGAGATGATAGCAGAGCCCCCAAAAAGATGCCTGCAACAAGCATCATTTGCCAATCTATTTTCACTTTTTTGGCTTTAAAGTATTCATTCCCGGCAACATGTTCTGCGGCAAACTGTTTTTCAATAAGCCCCGCAATTCTTACAAAAGTTGTCGATGTGCCAAGATATTTCGGTTTGGGCAGAACGTTTGTAGAAACAACCACTGCTATGGCTGCCAGTATGCCGACCAGAGCGCCGGCAACATACGGGCTCCACACTGCTTTGCTGAACATTGCATTCATGATCTCTCCTTAAAAAATATGCTAAAAAGTTAAATATTAAATTTTATTGGCGTTGGCAAGGATAAAGTGGAGCACCCCGCGCAAAGCGCGGAGCATCCTACTATTTATAAAAATTGCGGAACTCTCCGTAGCCTTAAGCCCTCCTACGCTGAAGCGACGAGAGGCTCTCCCCGTTATTCATCGCCACCCTTCCGGGCGGGGCATTCTGGCGAAGGAGAGTAGAAAACCGCTGTTAAAATGAGATATTCGTGCAAAAATGCTGCAATGGATTAACTTGTTTTTTTTATAGTGATACGATATTGATAACTGATAAACCTGTAGGCTGTTAAGACATCGAGCAAAAAAACTATGCATAAGATACATTCCGGTTTTACAAAGCGCCTGAATAGTCTTGATGCACTGCGGGGACTGGCGGTGCTGTTGATGGTTGAACAGCACCTGGGCATCTGGCTGTGGAAACAGTACTACAGGCTCTATGACCATCCGTTTATGCTCTGCTTTAACGGGCTTGGCGGTTTTGCAGCACCGGCGTTTATCACTCTGGCCGGGCTGGGCTGTGCATTTCTGCAGTATCGTCATACCGACACAGACCGCATTTTAGTTGTGCGGGGACTGCTGCTGATCGGCTTTGGTTATCTGCTCAACATAGTAATACCAAGCTGGTTCTCATACGGATCATGGTATGTACTGCACCTGATAGGATTCTCCATCCTGTTGACTCCCATACTGCGCAGACTGCCGACTGCAACCATAATCATACTGTGCATTGTGATTCTGATTGCAACAGTCTGTATTCAGAATGGTCTGGATACCCCTCTTAAAATCAGTAACAGGCGTATGGCCACTGTTGATCTTGCCGGCGGAGTTTTCAGACTTATCCTGGCCGAGGGACATTTCCCCCTGTTTCCATGGCTTGCTTTCTTCCTGGCAGGCATACTGAGCGGCAGGTGGCTCATTCAGGGCACAGCACGCAATATAATCCGGTTGGCTGCTGCATTGCTCGGCATTGGGATGTTGCTCACCTCCTGCAATCTGCTCGGCTTGTCATTTGCCGTACAAGAACCTTTAATGAGGGCCTGCAGGTTTCTGCCGCGTATTTATCCGGCTTTAACACCTGTTGTACTCCTGCTCATGTCCCTGGCTCTTTTTTCTATTGCTGTTATTACAGCACTTGAATCAAGACGATCGTTCAAAAACGCTAATCCCCTGGTATGTCTTGGCCGCTCATCTTTAACAATTCTGTTTGTACACACTGTACTGTTTAGGCAAGTGAGCCGTTACCTTGATTTTTGGAGGGTGTTTTCGCTGGGAGAGACCCTGGCGATTATGTGTGGTGTTTTAGTTCTCTTTGCTCTTCTTGCAGTGGTGTGGAATAGATACGGGTATAGATATGGCGCTGAATGGGCAATGAGAAAAATTGCAGGATAATGATAGTAATAATTACCTGCTAAGGTTAATTAAAGCCTTTCGCATTAAACTATAGCCGGGCATCCGGCCGTGGTAATATAGATCCATTATCATCAGGTGGTTACCATAATGTGTGCATTGCGCTGGTTATCGGAATTCGCTGTCGCTCTTTTCGACCTGTCTGTTAGGTTGTCAAAGGGGCTTCGTCAAGCATAGTAACAAACAGATTCTTCTCGATGGCTTTTTCATAGGCGGCCTGCGGTGTTATTTTGTCTTCCTTTATGAGTTGCATGAGATGCTGATCCATGGTCTGCATACCTGCTGCAGTGCCTGTCTGGATAAGCGAACTGATCTGTGAAATTTTGCCCTCCCTGATAATACTGGCCAGAGCCGGAGAGCCGATCAGAATTTCATTGGCCGCACACCTGCCCGCACCGTCTTTAGTCTTTAAAAGCTGCTGGGCAATGACTGCTTTCAATGATTCCGAAAGCATGGTGCGGGTCTGCTCCTGCTGCTCGGTAGGGAATGCATTAATAATGCGGTCAATCGTCTTAGCTGCACTGTTGGTATGCAGGGTTCCAAAAACCAGAATCCCCAGCTCGGCACAGGTCAGGGCCAGAGCAATGGTGTCCAGATCACGCATTTCACCAACTAGTATGATATCAGGGTCTTCACGGCTTGCTACCCTGAGGGCATCCGCAAAACTTTTAGCATGCGCACCGATCTCCCGCTGGGTAAACAGGCACTTTTTATTCGGATGAACAAATTCAAGAGGATCTTCGATTGTGATAATATGGGCTTCGCGCGTTTCATTGATGTAATCAATTATAGCTGCAAGGGTGGTTGACTTTCCGCTGCCGGTTGGTCCTGTTACCAGAATCAGTCCCTGTTTAAAACCTGCCACGGTTTTAACCGATTCGGGCAGGCTAAGCTGTTCAAGGGTTAAAATTTTGGTTGGGATAATACGGAAGACCGCTCCAAGCCCCCGGTGCTGATAGAAAAAATTACAGCGGAAACGGGCCTCGTCCCCCAGCTCGTAAGCCATATCAAAATCCAGGTTCTTCTCTAAATGGGCCTGCTGTTCGGAAGTGAGCATTTCAAAGAGAATATCACGGTTTGATGCAGGGGTGAGAACATCATGCTCTGTTGGCACCAGTTCACCCCGCAGACGAAGCAGCGGCGGAAACCCGATGACCATATGGAGATCGCTTGCACCGCGTTCTTTCATTTCCTTAAAGTAGGTGTCTATTACGGCCATATCAGGAATACTCCCTGTGAAATATTTTGTTTGACAACTCGCTATTAAACACACTGACGTGTCCGTTGTACATAGATAATTGTCGGTTGCAACTAACAACGGACCACACACAACAGACAATTGACAATTTCTCTATTTTGGCTGCTTTTCCTTTTCCACAAACGGTTTAAACCGCGTTTTATTGACAGCATTCATATAGGCTTCATATGCGCTGATTTTACCTTCCTGCAGCAGAGTAAAAATTGAATCATCCATAATCTGCATTCCTACGTTTTTGCCAGTCTGCATCATGGAAGGTATTTGGAAAACCTTGCCGTCACGAATAAGGTTTGCCATGGGAAGCGTTCCGATGAGTATCTCGACTGCCAGCACCATGCTTGCACCGTCCGCACCCGGAATAAGGCGCTGGGTAATCACTGCCTTTAATGATTCACTGAGCATTGTACGAATCTGGTTTTGCTCACCCGGAGGGAATGAGTCGATAATACGGTCAATCGTCTTGGGCGCACTGGACGTAGAAAGGGTTCCTATTACAAGGTGCCCGGTTTCTGCCGCGGTAATGGCAAGCGATACGGTCTCCAGGTCTCTGAGCTCACCTATCATAATTACATCCGGATCTTCCCGCAGGGCACCTTTGAGCGAATTTTCATACGACAGGGTATTTACACCTAACTGTCGTTGATTCACAACTGCTTTTTTGAGTGGATGGACAAATTCAATGGGGTCTTCTACCGTGAGAATATGGTGTGCACGATTTGTATTGATATAATCGACCATGGCTGCAAGGGTTGTTGATTTTCCATGGCCGGTTGCCCCGGTTACCAGAATTAACCCCTGATGATTATCAAGTATCCTGGTAACAACTTCCGGCAGGCCTAGTTTTTCAAGTGTTGGTATATGGGGCGGAATAATGCGGAATGAGGCACTCAAGCCGTTCTTATGCATCATTGCACTGCCCCTGAAACGGCCCAGCCCTTCTCTTTCGATAGCAAAATCAAGCTGCAGATCCTGCTGCAGTGCCTGCTGCTGCTGCTCGCTCAGGATTTCACATATTACCTGCTTTGAGCGTTCAGGGGTAAGCGGGTCACTTTTGACCTTGATGAGCCTGCCGATCTTTCTGAAGATATACGGCTCGCCGGGTGCAACATGCACATCGGATGCCTTATACTCTACAGCAGCTTTAAAAACCCTGTCCAATTCTGCCATTGAGGCCCTCCATTATGTTTTGACCGAGTATTTATATATCGGCCTTCTCATCAAAGAGGTTTAGGACAATAAGATGAAAAGGAAAAAGATTTGTTTTTTAGACTGGATTAACAAGATAAACGGGATGCTGTTTCTAACATGGCGACTGCCATGTTGGAAATCATGTTAATCCTGTTCATCCTGTCAGAAAAAGTTCCATGGTAGTCTGCTGCAGATTTAGTCTGCACCAGGTTTCGTTCAGACTCAGCACTTTCTTATCCACCCAGCATGGTCTGCATTTTTTTTCCTCCCATAGTGGAGGTATTAATCTTAAATACTTTCAAAGCATTTTGATTGTCCATAGATTTTTCATAATACTCCATACGTTTGGCCAGGTAGTTCTCAGGATCAAGCCCCATCTTTTCTATATTTGCTTTTACAACCGACTTAATTGTTGCAAGGTCATCTATCTGCTCCATAATGCCGTCAACAACTACTGATGCCCACTCGGTATGGTCATCATTCCAGCAGTATACATTAAAGCAGACCTTCTGGTTTTTTTGGAAATACTCCCATTTACGGCCTTTGGGGAAAAGTGTTAGGAAAACCGAATCATTGGTATATACAAAACCAAATGGAACACAATAGGGGGTAGCGCCGTCTGAGAATGCCAGCACCCCGTCTTCTACCTTCATTAATACCTCTACCATCTCCTCTTTACTCAAATCTTTCATACTGCTACTCCTTTCTGTAATAAAGGGCCTAAAGTGCACTAAAGTAAATTAAAGTGTCTAAAGTGCGCTAAAGTTCAAAATGCCTAAAGTAATAAAGCTTATTAAGCTGTTAAGTAATTATACGAGCTCTTTAGACGAGGTCTTGTTTTTCTTCATTCCCATTGCAGCGCTGCCGAGTGCAAGGATTTCAGTCGGATTCAAGGGTCGACATGTCTGATCCCGATGTATCGGGGCAAGCTGCAGGGTGCCTTTTCTTTTGCTTACTTTTCTTTGGAGCACGCAAAGAAAAGTAAGTTGCTAAGCGAACCGTGGGTTTAGAAATTTAACTGAAGTGCGCTAAAGCACCTAAAATAACCTATTAAGCTCGTAAGCCGAAAAGATTTTTTTGCTTAAGAGCTTAGCAGCTCATCAGCTTACAAGCTATCAATATGCAATTGCTTGCATGCCTTTTCGTCTGCGGATTGCTTCCAGCAGTCCTACAGTACCGGTCATCATATTATCACCAAGAGGTGCACCCGGCAGTATGGGCAGACGAGTTTTTGCAATAAGCTTTCGTTTCGGTCCTGTAGCGACAATGGCCCCCGCATTATCAAAACCAAAGGCTTTACGAACATACGCACCGTGGCCACCTTCAGAAAGAATCTGTTTGTGTTCAAGCTTGCCATCAGCCAGGCCGTGCAGCAGCTCTTCCAGCCGTTCACGGGTAATATCATGGGTATGATACTCAAAAAATCCGGCCAGTTCTCCGTCCTGCAGGGCTGCGCCGACAGTATGCGATGTTGCAATATCCATGACCAGTACATTACTTTTCTGCTGCACCCGCGGGTCCATGGAGGCCCCCAGAATGGCGGCCATCCCGCTGTCCATAACATATATCTCCCCTGCTGGCAGCATCGCGGCACTGCCGGTAATAGAGCGCAGCCTGTTCATGTTCTCAGGAACTTCACTGTCTTTGTAAAGCAGTGTATGCGGGTAAGGATTTTTATCCAGAAGTGCTTTAAAATTATTGTGACGGTAATCAAGATGGGACACCCCCGCAGGCGCCACACCATGATCCTGGGCACAGATACCAACAATATCAAAGTTAAAAGGTATCCCGAATCCCTCTACTATACGCTGTATCCTGTCTGGCTCAATGTCACCGACGACAACCCTGGTATAGTCACTGTCGCGGCTCATCTCCTCTGCTTCACTGTCAGGCACAATGTGGATCCCCAGCGAATGCACCCGCTCCAGGCTGTGATGTATTGTGGCTGCGGCTGATTCCGACATCACAACTCCTGCCTCACCAGCCCGCTCCTTTAATATTCCACTGACAGCACCGCCGCCCATTTCACAGCCCACAACCACCAGTTTCCCTTCAGTCTGCTCTATCTCTGCAGCAATACTTGCAACCGGTGACTTGACAACGCTTTTATAGTGCAGACCGGACTCTGTGTCATAATAAAGGATGTCCATGGTTCCGGCACCAATGTCTATTGTGAGAATCTTACTCATAAGTCAAACTCAAAATTAAAAGTGCCTAAAATGCCTAAAGTTCAAAGTGTTTTAAGTTTCATTATTTTACTTTTTTTCTAATAGAGGTAAATAGTGCAAGCAGCTCACTGCACTCTTCATAAACTGATTTGATTTTTTGCCAAGGCAGCCATTTTGCTTCAACTACTATCTCCAGCCAATACTGAGTTTCGCTTGCTTCGCTTTCACAAATTTTAACCTTGTTTTTGAAATCTGCTTTACTTCTACTGCGATTAGCCTCTCTGTAATTTGCTCCTATAGAGGTTCCCGATTTTGTAATTTGATTTTTTATAACCTTACTTTCCGGTGTATTAGGTAAACTGGTTGACAATTTAATTATTCGGACACCAAATTTTCGGGTTCTCTTTTCAAGCTCTTTTGAAAATTCCCTGTTATCCATGCAAAATTTTAGCTCACTTTAGGCACTTTGGACTCTAGACATTTCGAATTCTATTAATTTTAGTGCACTTCGAACTTTAGGCACTTTGAACTTTCCTACTTACCCCTGCCAAACATTCCATCACTTTCTCAGACAGTTCCACCGACAGGGACCCCGTTCCGCAGCTGGGGGTCAGCAGACAGCGGTCCCAGATCAGGCTCTTCTCAATCCCTTTGCCGGCCAGGTGGTCTATTGCATTTTCCAGCTTTTGCACTAACGACTCCGGAGTTTCTTGAATGATTTTATCCGATGTCGGCACAATGCCCCAGGCTAAAACACCGCCTTTTTGTAAAAACTCCTTAACCTGTTCAGGGTAAAACGCAATGGTCTCCCCGAATTCATAGGCGTCAAAATTAATAATGTCAACACCGGCATCAATCAGAATCGTCCATTCTGTGTTACCGCAGCAGTGGGTGCCGGTGAGAGCCCCGTCCTTTTTGACCGCCGCAACAACCTCACCCAGACAGCCGACAACATCCGGCCGCTGCACACTGACATAAGTCGATGAGCCGAATGCAGAAAGCACCGGTTCATCAACAAAGCATATCTGATTGCAGCCCAGAGCCGAGAACCGTTTTAACATCCAGCGGGCTTTCATGGTGATTCCCTTGACCACCACATCGCGAAAGACCTCATTGTAATAGATCGCCTTTTTGCTTTCATCCTGAATGCTCAGCCCGAAGGTAACCGGGCCGGTAATCTGGCTTTTAAAATATGTAATTGCCGACAGGTCTTTTGCAGCCAGTTTTTTTTCCATGTGATAAATACCGCGGCTGAATTGCGGTGTAATGTGAAAATAATCCAGATTCTCAGCCAGCACATTTTCATAAAACTGCTCAAACTCACTTGAAAAATCACCGGTAGTATCAAAATACATCCGCTGTTCGGTTTCATCCAGTACAGTCCGGGGCAGGCCTTCACTGTACTGAAAATCCATCAGTTCGCGAAAATCCATACCCGGAAGCTGAGGCCAGACCGGAATTTCAGGGATGGTATTCAGTATCAGATCACAGGTGGCATCGGGGTCTTTATGGGGAAAACTGCCGATAGCAGTTGCACGCCCCTGAGGATTAAATGACATACAAAACTCCTTTTTAAGCTATTGTTACAATTTCAAAACAAATCCATTATTATTTTGTTGATGGGCTGCATCAACATATCCATCCCACAAACTTCAAGTGCTAATTGGTTTATAAACCGCGGACTGACACAGACATTTCGGGCGGACGACTTGCCCCCCCGAAGCATGCCTTTTCTCCTGCAAGTCGCAGGAGAAAATTTCTGCGCCTTTCTGCGTGGGTCTGCGGTTAAATTCTATCTACCAGTGGTTTAAGGTATAAAAAATACAAGTGTTTTACAAGATTTTTGTTGACACACAAGTATGAAAAATAGGGATGATCAAAGACTTAATCAACCGCAGAATGACGCCGATGGACACTGACAAACAGGTTGGCGACTTTGCCAACCTGTTCACTCCAATGCCCTTCGGGCAGGGCTGCAACAGGGATTATGCTTTATCCCTGCATATTTTATACTGACACGCCAAACAGCCAGTTTCGCGAAGTGATTGCAGTTTTTGCTTCCGCACCGTCGCGGGAGCAAAAGGTCTGTGTGTGTCTGCCTGTCGAGAGACAGTAAGCTAGCCTGTCAGTAGAAACCAGTATCTAGCAACCAGATTATCTCATTGCGTAATACTCACTGGTCAATCTCACCCCGGAAGAATATGCAATGGCTCATCAGGACCCGAAAAACCCAACCTTTGTACAGCTCTAAAAAAAAGTGCGGTCTGCACCTTGACAAAGCAAATTTTTTTTCTATATCTAAACTATATAAATAATTTTTCACAGTATTCTATAAACCTGGTAAAAAATAGGGCTCAAAAAGGAGGCGGCCGGGTTGAAGGACCCCCCCTGACCGCATTAACTATACTTTTATAAAGAACTGCTAAGCTAGAGACTATAAAAGCGGCATTGAACAAATGAAATGCTGACAATCTGCTTCACAGGACTGATGTTTCTCTAGCGCTTCACACCACCCGTGAACAGGGTTGTTGGCCAAACAGAGTCACATGATGGTCCGGTGGCTAAACAACAGAAGGAGGAGATAAAATGAGCGTAGAGGAAATATTGTATGATGAGGCAAGGCCAAAGATGAAGCCAGGCGATGTGATCGCGTTTGGCGGGAAGGGGCATTTCTCGGAGATAATCAAGTTCGCCACATTCTCTGACGTATCACATGTCGGTGTAATACTTCAGACAAAGGTAGTCGATGATAACGAGGATCGTTTCTTCAACCAGATTATCGAATCCACATCCCTTCACGGCTTCAACGGGGTGAACATTTCAAGGTTCAGTGATAGGCTAGCGAACTATGATGGTGAACTCTGGTGGTTGCCACTCCGAGAAAAATTGCGGAAGGAGTCGTTTGATCAAAAGGCGTTCTATGACTTCCTGTTCAACCAAGCCAAAGACCGGAAATCATACGACATGCCTCAGGCAATCAAGTCTGCGTTGGATGCGTTGGACAACCTCCCTTTCGATCTCCACGGTCCCGGATACAACAGCGAGGACTTCAGCAAATTCTTCTGCTCCGAGCTTGTCGCAGCAGGGCTCGAAAAGGCTAAGGCTATCGGGAGCGTGAACGCTTCTGAGGTCACTCCGATAGACCTATGTAGATGGAACATATACCAAGACAAGTACTACCAGTTGAAGGGTGACGCATCGAAGAGAATATCAAGATTCAATACGCTCTCTCCCTCAGAGTGGAACGTATAGAATCGCCAACAAATTGGGGGCAAGAGGACGAATTTATTTTCTGATTGATTTAGGCTAGTGCTGTTACAAAAAAATAGGCATATACTAAAAGCCCAACTTTATTCCTTATATACATAATTCATGAGAGATATAAGGTTTTTCAGTGAAACATAGAATTCTATAATAAAGAAAGAAAGGGGGGAGGTAAATGAGGAAGATTTATTTGATCGCTATCGGGCTAAAAATATTTTCTACTAAGCATACTGGTATAAATTTCAGGCTGCTTGCTTTATTGGTTACCCTTTGTATAGTGACTGGATGCGGCCCGGTACTAAAATCTTATAACCCGTCTGGGAAGACCAAATGGAAACCAAAGGGGTGTCGTGCCGTGCCTAGAGATGTGACTGCCCTCGATGATGGAGCTTATTGGAAAAACCTCCATTCGAATGTGCTTGGTTCGGATGAGGTTTCAATCGCTCTTGCACCGATGTTTGAACATGAATGGACAGTAGAAAAAAGAACATTCAATCCAACAGGTCCGGTCTTTGACGCTGAAGGCAACCTGTATTTCTCACCGGCCTTACCGCAGGATGCACCGATTCTAATCTCACTTGAACCTGAGAAGGGCAAGCGGCGCTGGGTAATTGAGGGCAGAGGCATGCCGGTTGGAAGCCCCATGATTCTGCCTGACCCCGACAAGCCGGGTAAGGAGATTGTGTATTTAGGAATGTATGACCGTGCTCTAGCAGTCAAAACGGACGGAACGATTTTATGGGATAAAGATACTGGGCTGCAAAACAGTTGTTGTCTGGCAAAGGATTTATGCTTTGGTGTCCAGTACCACCGTCAGACTGATACCATCGTGGGTCTGACCCGTGACGGACATATCTATGTCCTTGACCGAGATAGTGGGGAACAACTTCTGAAGACACCTTATTCGCTCCCGGGTGAAAAATCACCACGATCGCCGGAAGTCAACCCCGACTTAATTAACAAGATGAGTGAACCATTCATGGAGGAGCTCAGTGGCATTATCGGGAGACTTCCACCAGACTTCGATCCGGAACTTATTGTAGATATACTCCTTGGCAGCAACACCGAAGTGGCAAATCATTTTTCTATTGACCCCAATACCGGCCGGCTTTGGGTAGCCGCCACAGCCCCTGACGGTGAAGACTGCGAAGTGGACGGTGTCTCCAAAAAGGGTGCTCTGTATGGCCTCGATCTTGAGGGGGAAGGTTTCTTTCTTTCTATTAAAGAGGCTTGTCATCTGTCCTTTTATGGCGGCTCGGCATCGACTCCTGC
This sequence comes from Thermodesulfobacteriota bacterium, assembly GCA_028278025.1. Taxonomy (GTDB): domain Bacteria; phylum Desulfobacterota; class WTBG01; order CAIYCZ01; family CAIRTM01; genus JANQFE01. The sequence goes on from JANQFE010000052.1 coordinate 15,356, forward strand.
TATCCGTCCTGATGGCAAACGGATTTACGTCGCCGACAGCAAAGGTAACTTGATCGCGGTCAATAGTGACAACTGCTCGGAAATATGGCGTGTAGACGTCGGGGCTCAAATTTTCGGTTCGGTGGCTGTCGCATCTGATAATGGTGAAATTTATGCTGCCATCCCAAGTGGTATTGTCAAAGTCGTTGACGCACAGGTCATGGGATACATCGAATGGCGTTCAAAACTGGATATGTACTCTTCCAGTTTGCCATGGAAAAAGTGGGAAAACGGCAATCTTAATCTAACCAGTATCGGAGCTAATGGGGTTGGGTTTCAGGGTGGTGCAGTCCAGGGCAAGGTATTTAAAACGCTGTTCCAGGTGCCCCTGCTCCCGGTGACGGTTGGCGCCGGTATCCTGGATCGCAAAACCGGAGAAGTTCGATATTTCACTGAGGGACTGGATGAGTCCGTGGCAGTTATGAGTATTGGCCCTGATGGTACGGTATATCACGGCAACTCACCGGTTCGACGGGCGGCCAGAAAGGCTTTGGGATGGGAAATATCCCGTGGCTTGTTCAAAGACCGAACACCGAGACTCGAAGGCGGCATTACTAAATTCTCTGCAAAACGGCTCGATCTGCTTATCCGTGATGCAGCATGCGTTGCGGCTGACCGCGCCGCTAATGCATATAGTGTGCATACGGTGTGTCCTGATTCTGTTAATGCAGACATTAAGCAGATCGAGCAGCTGATCAAGCAGTGCCAAAACGTCTCAGCAAAGGCGATTGAGAATAATGATCCTATCCATGAAGAATGGGAACAGATTGATGCGGATCTTGAGAAAGCAAAAAACAATCTGACTACAGGGATGCTTGCTGATGCCGTGCAATACCTTGAAAACATCTGTAAAAGATTGAATATATCTATCCTGTCAAACTGGTAATTTTGGAACAATTATTAAGTTTTAACATTGTATTGCGCGGGTCCGGCCCCGCAATATAACACCGTTTTCTAGGGAGCACTGATGTCTGAAATCATCAACAATGTTGCAGGTACCCTCCATTGGGACATCTTCCTGATGGGTTTCTTTACGCTCTTATTTCTCATTACGGCTGTGCTATGGGTGAGCAACTCAAGAATAGACTTTCTCGACAAAATAGAAGACCTCAAAAACTCTGCAAATAGTCTGAAGTTGAAGCGCGCTGGGGTAGGTTTAGTCATCACTCTGGTCGTCACCTACTATGTCGGTATAATGGTCAATACATGTTCCGATATCTGGATTGACAAGAAAGACGGCTACCATTTGTTCCTGAAGTGGACATGGCTGGAAGAAGAGTATAGGAATATGTACAAAAGTGACGATGCTGTCAAAAGTGACGATGCTATCAAAATTAGGATTTTCGAAGATATCTACAACTACAAGAGCGTGCAGCAAGATTACGGCAACATAACCAGGTTTTACTATATTGCCAAGAACAAACTCTGGGAAAAAGAAGTGTGGAGGAAGTATATCCTCTATTCCCAGACTATGATTAATATCTCACGAGTGTGGTGTTTTACTTTCTTCTTGTCGTTTCTTGTCGCATTGTTGAGATTCTTTCTTTATCTCTTCTTATTCTTACAGGTATGCGTATTCCGGAAGTTAATTAAGCAGCTTTACTCCAAAGCTGAGAAAACCGGATTGGTAAAAAAGCTACGCTTTGATGCATGGCTCTCACTCTTAGTCGCAGGAATTATGCTGCTTGGCTACTATATAGGAGGGATCGTCTGGCAAAGCAATGAAGAAGAAATAGATAGTAAGATCTTTGGGGTCTACCGCTCCGAATTCGGTCTCCCTCCCGAGAGCTTGTTTTTAAACTACAAAGTCACTGAGTTGGTAACCAAGGAGAAGCTCGAAGCGTCAGGGATAGCCGGGTTCGACGACCATTTGTTTATCGTAAATGACAAGAACAGCACTCTATATGTTGTGAATCCGAAATATCCGGTTTGCCCGTTGACGGTTATTGAAGACCCAGGGTTCCCCCAAAAGGCAAAATTCGAAGATATCACTTACCACCCTGAATCCGGCATTTTTTATGTGATCGGAGCTCACTATTCTACGAAGCGCGCATACCAAAAAACGTTTCAATTTAAGCTTCAACCGGAAGCTGACAGTTGGAGACCGTTCGACATAAAACCGATTTCGATTTCAAAATATATCTTGCAATATCTAAAAGGCAAGGAGCGCGTCGAGGGGCTTGCCGTTGCTGGGACCAGCGAGACTCCAAAACTTTTCATTGGCATCCGCAGCGATAAGTCGGGACAATTCAAAATTATGGAGTTCTCTTCAGGACAATCTGGATTTGTGCTGAAAACCTCTTACGAATTACCATTTGCTCCCAAATGCGCCTCGGGCAACGTTCCTTATCACCTCTCGGGGTTAACCGCAATTTCTGATACCGAACTACTGGTTCTGGCGACTTCGGAAGACGCAGACAATGGATTTCACGGAAATCGTGTATATACCTTCGATTTAAGCTCACGGATACAGAAATCGGTTACACCTGAATTTGCTTTAGCACAAAAGGCAGAGGGCATAACCTTTTTGGCAACGACAGATGAACATAAAACTAAACAGCGAATTGCGATCGTTTTTGACAACGACCTCAAAGATACTGGACAGCCGAGCCGTCTTCTGATCGCGGATTCACTACAAGCTCTACACAGTGGGAAATAGCAGGGTTCTGCAGGGAGCCGGTACAAGGGTTTAACAATTTATTAGGGCTTGGGATTTTTTTACTGATACCTTTATTTGCCTTTCACCTAGTTCAATTTAAAACATAACGTCATAGAATTTTTAACCATACGTTCTTGAAAGAGGAAGATATGTCTGACAGGCACTTAGTAATTATTCACGGCTGGAGCGATGATTACAGGTCTTTTAAAAAAATAGGCAATATATTGAAAGATAAAGGTATTGCCGGCAGCATCACCCTCAGCAAAAAAGAACTCGTAAAAATATTTCAGCCAAATAGAACTGCGCTTGTGTCTATTAAAATTAAACGCTATCAGTCCGAGAAAGTGTTTGAATTTAAAGGTATGCGCGAATAGTTAAGGTTGTAAGAACAGAGGTTTACCATACATACAGATTAATAAAGCTCAAAGTATAAACATAAAACAAACCACTATCTTGAGGTATAATATCATGAAACAAAATTTATCTTTATGTATCTGCATAGTGTTACTATATTTTGTTACCGTGGCAGGCTGCACCTGTAAAGAACAGTGTATTAAAATTAAAAAACTGGGCAAAAACCACAAAGTACTCTTAACCTCTGCAGATGTCCGCGCCGTCCAGCAAATACAGGATACCAAAGGGGGCTTAATAACCTGTACCGAACCCAGCCCTGATGTAGCAAAGGCTGTGTCCGAATCAATCAGCGCTGCTGTTTCCGCTATGATAAAGGCCGCCCCAGTATCCCTGTCTGCCAGCAGATCATACGCCGAGAGCATTGCACAGCTCACCGAGCGGCTGGCAACCATCCAGCTGCTGCGTGACAGCCTGTACCGTGCCTGCGAAGCCTATGCCAACGGTCTGCTGACCCCAATCCACTACAGCATCATGCTCAGCCGGTATGATGATCTTATGGTTACCCTGCTGATGGGTGAGCTGGCTGCTGGTGCTTTCGGCCGCCAGCTTGCTGGAGCTGGAATGAGTGCGGACGGGATTGCCAAGGCAACAAGTCAGGTTACTGAAAAAAAGATCCAAACCCGGGAGATCGCCTTGGGACTAAAGTCTAGTCTGGAAGGGCTGGTGAGCACGCTGGAGCTCGCAAAGAGTAAAAGCGACCAGGAAACTGCAAAAAACATCGGGGTTGAAATCAAGCGTGTGAAAGAGTTTTATGAGGAAATTTCGCGCATTGCCGAAAGCACCGCACTAACTGCCGCAGACACGTCCTTACTGCAGACGACTGGCGTTATTATCCCGCAGCAGAATCCTCGCATTGCAGAAATACTGGAGAGGATTCAGAAAAACTACATGGAGGACACAAGTCTTGACACGCTGCTCATTTCCTGCATAACGGTACTGAATCAGGGTCCCGATAACAGGACCGTTGCAGCCGACACGCCGAATCAGGGTCCCGATAACAGGGCCGTTGCAGCCGACACGCCGTTTAAGACCTTTTGCTCAGATACTTTTCTGCCTATGCTTCCGGGAATTGTCAACACAATCACCCGAACCAAACTGCATAGCCTGCAGATCGACAAAGATGAAGACTCTTGCATTAAGACAATGCAAGAAAGCCTATCCAATGCTGAATCACTATTGGATTACTACCGCAACGTTTACTGTCCCTGCTGCAAACAGCAGCAAAACACCGAGGATAATATAGGAAATAGGCGCTGTTGTCCTAATTAAAACTGCAATTAAAATAAGGAATTTTCATCGCTGACGTTTTCATTGACACATGGTCTGACTTTTCCTATACTCTTCCTTCACAAAAAAGTCTATCTAATCTGTTCACGGTGTGTGCATGCTTCGCAAGTCATATCTGCCGCTATTACTCATCGCAATATCTGCTCAGTTTTTAGTAATAGAATATTTCACTCATATTACATTCATGGCGCATCTGGCAGCTATTCCTTTGGAAATTCTGGCAGGCGCACTGATCGTCGAAAGATATCTTGAAAAAAAGGAAAAAAATAAAAAGAAAAAGCAGCTCCTGCATATTAAGAGTTTCCTGTTTCGTTCGGAGTTGCAAAATGTTTTCATCATGAATTTCAATGGACTGCGTTCGCCGAAAATATCAATGAAGTTAATTCTCAATTCCAATCTACCGGAATTAAGAGAGCTAAGAAAACAAGCAGAACATTTAATCTATGATACACCCCAATCCGTCGAAAAAATAATTTACGAATACATAAAAGTGCAGCATATTTTCCAGCAGTTTATAGACTGGGCGATCACCAATGACTTTGATCCCATTTTTCATGACATGATTTATATACTTCACTTTATCCAGGATGTTAAACAGGTGAAGAAAATGAATCCGCACAAATCTCTCATGTCTGAAATAGCAAAAAACCAGGAGCTGGTGGAAAAGACCGACCGGGTCTTAAGCGACGGGGTCAAAAAGTTTTTGGATTATGCAATCGAACTCAAAGAGGACTATCCTGATGTGTTCGATGTTCTCATGGAAGACTATGTCTTCACCCAGGCGAAAACACAAGCACTGCATAACTCTACTAATCCCGGTACAGTAATGAGCAGAAAACTTTCTGATTCTCCGGGCAGCGTATAGGGGTCGGGCATCAACAACTACGAAAGAAGAGGTATGATATGCCTCAACAGCCATTAGCAGTGCGGCGGCTTTTTTTATGTTAATCTGTAGTGCTGAATTGCTGCCTGAAACGGAGCTTGTGTTTCGTCATGCAAACGATCAAAAACATAGAACAATAGTTGCCTTGATTGTCTATAAAATTATGCTTATTCACTCACTATATTTAATATCGGGAATCGCTCTCCTTTTTGGGGGGGCAAATATTTTAATTGATGGGTCTAAGAGTCTCTCAATAAAACTTGGCATAAGACCTCTTATAGTCGGTCTCACAGTAGTTGCTTTTGGAACAAGTGTACCTGAACTGGTTATTTCTTTAATATCTTCATTCAAAAATGCTCAAAGTTTGGCAGTTGGAAATATTGTGGGTAGCAATATTGCAAATATCGCTCTTGTTTTAGGAATTGTGGCTATAATTAAACCTATAAAATCAAATATTCAAAGTATAAAAGTTGACTTTCCGGTGATGCTTTTTATAGCAATTATTTTCTATCTTTTTTCATTAAATGGAACGCTAACTAGACTGGAAGGTTTTTTGCTGATTATGATTTTTCTTTCTTATATTTTTTTCTGTGCAAAAACCGTTAAAGATAAAAACAACTCTGACCCTATGAGAGCAGAAGCTTCAAAAAGCAAAATTTACTACCTCACAAAAACTTTTATTGGAGTAATTATTGTTGTCGGGGGAGCAGAGCTTCTTGTAAGAGGCGGTATATTTTGGGCAAGGAACTTTGGAGTCAGCGAGATTGTAATAGGGCTAACCGTATTTGCAGTCGGCACCTCTCTCCCTGAAATTGCTACAAGCACTATGGCAATATTAAAAAATGAGAGTGATATAAGTATGGGAAATATAATAGGAAGTAATATTCAGAATATTGCTCTTGTGATAGCCCTGGTTGCGTGTATAACCCCTTTAACTATTCCTGAGATTTCCCTTAAATCAGATTTAATCATAATGCTGGTATATTCTTTTGCGCTTTATGTAATATTGCTTTTGAGGAAAAATCTAACGAGATCAATTGGGGTGATATTTTTAATATCATATATAATCTATACATTTTATCTTTATTTCAGGTAATGAAATATTTTAGGTCCTTTATTGTTTTCACTGCAATTGTTATTATAGAATACTTCTTATCAACTAATGTCTACAGCCAGGGCCCTCAGGTTGTGGTAAAAACACATCCACAATACAAAGAGACCTGCTACAGTATCGTTATAAATGTTCAGGAGAAGATCAGCCTGACTACCTATCAGTCTGATGTCAACAGAGGAGTTATCCGTCTAAGATCAAATTCCACCCTGCCCTTCAACACCCAGATTGATTTACTGTCCACTATAGTAAAAAGAGTTTTACAAGACCTCAAGAAAGAAGAAATGCACACGCTGTTTATCGGAAGATTAATCAACGCCTTCGGCAATAATAATACCGAAATGTCGGAAAGACTGGCGCTGTCTGCTTACACCTCTACCCTCTGGGACAGTGTAAAAGGCAGCGCTGTTGCTGCTCACGAAAATATGGCTGTCAAAGCCATTGCTGATGAAGCTCACATATTCACGGAACTGAACGCAATATTTAATAAGCACGGATTGGACATAAAAGTCGCAAGTGTAGAAAAAGTACTGATTGCACAACCGGACAAGATACCCTTTGGAGACAAACTAAAACACAAGGGTATGAAAGCCACCGCTAAAGTTCCCTATGACTGCCTGACATGGTTCTCCATTGCAAAGGGCAGGTAAAATAAACAAACTTCCAAAATTAATTGGATCCGGTTACAAAGAAAGGAGGCAAAAATGGTAAAGAGAGCAATACTGGCAGTCGTTGCAGCCTTTATTGCATGGTCGATTCTAGACTTTGTAATTCATGGTTTGCTTCTTCAGCCCATTTATCAGGCTACACCCACTCTCTGGCGTCCAATGAACCAAATAAACATGCCGCTCACGTACTTGGTCACTCTGGGATATACGGCCTGCTTCACGGCAATCTACGGATTTATGGTTTCGAACAAGTCTTTCATGTCAGGCATCAAGTTCGGTGCCCTTTTCGGACTGGCCGCCGGTATCTCTATGGGGTTCGGCACCTATTGCTACATGCCGATTACTCAAACACTGGCGTGGAGCTGGTTTTTCGGAACCGTGTTCGAAGCAATTGTGGCAGGAGCACTCGTGGGGGCAATCCTGAAACCCGGAAAAGAAGCGTCCTGATATAGTTGGCAGTCCCACCAAGAGCATGCGTGGATGCGCGTGATCTCGTGCAGTTGAGGATGAATATTCTAAGGAGGGATACAGTGAAACAGAACGAAAGAGAGCTTACAGCTTTTTGCGGACTTTACTGTGGAGATTGCATTCGCTACAAATGCAGAGCCTCTGACCTGGCTAATGAATTACTGCATGAAATCGACAAGACTCATTTTACTAAATATGCACATGTTAAACGGACTCATATGGAAGAATTTGAAAATTTAAATTCATTGATCTCTTTACTGAAGGTAATTTCTGAAATCAAGTGTTCAACACCCTGCAGATCAGGCGGTGACGGCTGCGGGGGCACATGCGAAATAAAGAAATGTGCTCTTTCAAAAAAATTTGAAGGATGCTGGGAATGTAATGAATGTGAGCAATGTAATAAATTTGAATTTCTCAAGCCGTTTCATGGCAATGCCCCTAAAAATAATTTAAGAAAAATTAAGCAATACGGCTTGGACACATGGAGTAGTCATCGGGAGCAATGCTATCCCTGGCTTACTAAAAAGTAAGTAAAACTAAGTGGATGGGCACTAACCCATCAATAATAATTTCCTTAAACAAAGCAAAATTTATTATTCCAGATAGAAAGTAACTATTGTCGTAATAAAAAGGCAGAAACTGTCAGGCTCCTGCCTTTTTTGCGTGCATAATTGTCTACCTCTTACTAAGGGCCGGCATGCCGCATGCGCGGCGTTGCGTTTACGATGCAGCGCATGGATGAGCTGCCGTCACGTTTTACAACCTCCAGCCTGTAAAAATATCTGTTTCTGTTTTTAAGACCTGTGTCAGTATATTCATACACGAGATCATCGGTAGAAAAATCTTCGGCTTTGATCAGGTCATCATTTATTTTTTCCAGTTTACCGGTCTGCGTTGCTGATCGAAACAGATTAAATCCGCTAATGTCATCCACCTTTTCAGTTTTCCAGTTTAACGTAATATCCCGGGAACCAGGCGTTGCGGTGAACGATAAAAGGGGTAAGGTTGATATTTCTGCATAGCTGATGTATTCAGGCTGTTCGTACTCTGCAAGGTAGGCATGCGGGGGACCCATAGTATAATAGACCCCATCAGCAGTAAAGATCGTACCGAACGCCGTAATAACGCTGTCACCGGCTCTGGATATGGTCGTATTGCCGGCCTCGCCGCCGTTTGTGTCACTGAGCACGTCCCAGCAGGCATCAAGGTCAAAGGTTTCAACCTGATCAAGTAGCTCCAGCAGCCGCTTATAGCGTTCAAATGATGATTCATAATAGTAGTCCGGATCAGGATTAAAATCTCCGACAAAATGATTAGCAGCGCCGATAACGGTGGCCCCGGACGGCAGATCCTCACCATAGGTTACTTCCAGCACCTCTGAGCGTATCTGCAGCTTGGCCATGGTGGAATCGTTAAAGTCTACAAAGTGAACCAGAGCACCGCCGGTGCTGAAGTATTGGCCTCCGGCCAGATGATCTTCAAAATAACCAACAGCCTCATCAAGAGTCGCGGCATGCTCCATGACATAGCGGATCATACAGTTAACCGGCAGACCTATCTTTGCATCCAGGTTGGGATTGCCGGCATTCATACTGACCCCGATCCCCTTTTCATTTAGGGCATAGGCCGCATCAGCCCAACCCGGAGGATCCATGGTTAAATAGGCATAATCACCATTGTCCGGCTCCCAGTACATAATTACACTGATATCATCGCCACCGGTTGAGGTGGCATCGGCATTGTGGCACAAAAATGTCCCGGCTTCAGAGGTTACCGCAAAAGCGGTACAGCCCCGTATCTCAACCGTTGATGGTTCAGGAATTTCAGACATGTTGTTTTTCATGTTTATTAAATCAGGCGTGTAATTCTGCGCCAGCACAAGATACCAGGCGGTGTCATAACTGAGAGGCCGGGCTTCTGCAAGGCCGGTCGCCAGGCCCTGCAAGTGGTCTTTGACACTTTGCGGCAGTAGCGGCTCAATTTCATTATAATAAGCCTGGGGTGTCCAGCCGTTATGCGGACCTGCAAACTGAAGCACCAGGCCCATGATTTTGCCAAAATCAATTATCTGTTCAGTATAGGTAAGGCCGATCTGTCGTCCGATCTCAGACCAGCTCCCCTTAAAGGCGGCAATAGGGGCAACATCCACAATACCGTTTTCCGCGCTCCAAGCGGCACTGGAAAAAGCGAGCATGCAACCCAATAAAAAAATTATCATTATTCCAGCAGTATGTTTTTTTTTCATAGCCAACCTCCATTTAATCATAATGTTAACCCATGCTGTTGCTTTGAATTCTTAATAACTTTAGGCATTTTAGGCACTTTGAACTTCAGGCACTTAAGTGCACTTCTCCCTACCAGCACCAGTCCATACCGCCGTCTACGCAAAGGACCTGGGCTGTTATATAGGCGGCCTCATCAGAGGAAAGAAATGCGACTGCCGCAGCCATATCATCCGGAGTTCCTTCTCTTGGTATTAAAAGCTGACCGCTCTCAATGCATTGCTCAATGATCCAGGGTACAAAGCTGTCCTTCTCCATCAGCATCTCACTTTCTACCGGCCGGTAGAGGTTGGTAGAGACCATTCCCGGTGCTACATTATTTACCCTGATTCCCATGGGGGCCAGAGCTTTTGCCAGGCTTTTGGTAAACATAATAACGGCGGCTTTTGAAGAGGCATATGCGCCGGTCATATTTTTAGCACCGCGTCCCATGATGGATGAAATAGTTACTATGGAGCCCTTTATTTCATGTTCCATCATAACGTTACCGCAGGCCCTGCAGAACATAAACGAGCCGCGGGTATTAACGCCATAGATGCGGTCCCATTCCTCGGTGGTAATTTCCAGTGCTGAGGATTGTGTTTCTGAAATGCCGGCATTGGAAACCCCTATATGCAGAGGCCCGAACTGTTCAACAGCCTTCTGGATAAGCTCATTGATGGAATCCTCACTGGCAACATTAACGGGAATAAAAACAGCCGTGCCGCCCTTTGCTTTTATTGCATCCTCTACCTTTTTCCCGCCTTCCTGATCAATATCTGCAACCACCACCTTGGCCCCTTCCGAAGCAAACCGATGGGCAATACCCTGACCTATACCGCTGCCGGCACCGGTAATAATTACATGCCGATCAACAAATCGTTTCAAACCTTCTTCCATAATTATCTCCTAAAAAAATCAACAGGGTTCTCAGCTCAATATCTTTAACTTTAGGCACTTTGAACTTTAGTGCACTTTAGGCACTTCACTTCTTAAAATAACTCTCCCAGTTCTTTTCCACCTGCTCAAAGCCCTCCGGGGCCTGTTCTTCCACAACGGCACGATTATCCAGCGGATAGGTTTCAGGCCCGCCCTCGCTGGGGAGCTGCCGCGTGGCATCAATAACAATTTTACTGCTCAAAAACATTTCCCGGCTGCTGGGATCAATGGGGATGTGAAATGAATGGTTAACCAGTACACTGGCCGGAACAGGCTGCCAGCGCGTTCCCACGGCATGCATAACCCGTGACATATCCGTCACGTCAACGTCCTTGTCGACTACGATAACCATTTTCTTGCCAAAACCGACGGCGCGGGTTCCCAGTATCATCATACCGGCTTCAATGCCCTGTCCCGGCAGCTGCTTATCGATTGAAATAACCACAATACTGGCCGTTTCTATCGGGGTATAGAGTTTTACCAGGTTGGGCATCATTTTTGACATCTGCGTATAGTGGGAAACATCCCACGGCAGGGTCATATATGCTCCGCCGATGCCGGGCCACACATTAAATACCCAGGGGTTTTTCCTGTGGGTGATTGCTTGTATATCAATAGTAAAAGTGTATACTTCCTTGCCGATGTAGCCGAGCATCTCCCCGTAAGGGCCTTCCTTTTCGGCATCCATTGAAATCTCCCCCTCAATAACAAACTCGGCATGGGCCGGTACAGAGAGGTCATTGGTCTCGCTTTTTACCACTTCAACCGGTTTTTCACGGAAGCCGCCGGCAAAGGCAATTTCATCGTCACCGGTTTGTGTCAGGCGGGTACAGCTCATCATCCAGGAAATCGGATCAATACCGCTGGCAACCGATACTTTAACCCTCTCCTCACCGCGCTCGGCGGCCTGCATCATGAATTTATACCCATGGCTCTGATTGGTAAAATAGACACCAACTTTGCGGGGCCCTTTAACCTGCATGCGGTAGGTACCCACATTACGGCCCAGCTCAGGGTCCTGCATAATTACTGACCCCGTGCTGATATACTGGCTGGCATCTCCGGGATTATTCTTTATCCAGGGAAAAAGTGCCAGGTCCGCAGCTTCCCCCTCCAGGATAACCTCTTTACAGGGGGCATCCTTTTGATCAACTTTCTTCGGCTCCATGGTAGCCCAGTGCCCTTCCTTGTCCTGGTAACTCATGATTTTTCCCACCGCAGCATCATACATTGCGGCCTGGTCGTCAGAAAGCCGTGCTACCCCGAAACACTGGGCAATATTGTCAAATCCGTTGTATATGTTGGCAATAACCGGTGATTCATGCCATTTTCCGTTAACCTTGATTTTTTCAACCAGGAAAGCCGGTGCTTTGGCTTTCATGCGGTCAATCAATTTATACGAAAGGGCCGTGAGTTCATATTTATCCTGATCCATTTCTTTTATGCGTATCAGTTTATCTCGGGCTTCCAGTGCCGCAGCAAAGTCCCGCATTGAATCATAAGGTGCCATAACTTATCTCCTCACCATTGTGTTATTAAAATTATCTATCCTTGTTATGGTTTATTAGATTGTTGCCGATTAGAGTGCCTCAAGTTCAAAATGCCTAAAGTGCGCTAAAGTTATAAAAAAAACTTTGAACTTTAGGCACTTTAGTTCACTTCTACTCTATTGGTACTCCTTCCTTATCCCATCCGCGTATCGCATAGTAATCATCAAGCATCGCATCAAGACAGTCAATCTTTTTGCCTTCAGCCATCCCGTCCGGCAGGGGCTCATTCAGCAGGCGCGGCGGCAGGGTGTCATCTTTCCTGGTAAATCCTTCACGGATATTGAACTTTCTTTCCAAACTCACAACCCGGCGGGTTATTTCCCGCAGACTCTCTTCGGTAAACTGCGTGCCGATTAATGCCGTGAGCAATGCGGGAATGAGCTCATTGGGCACGAAATTAAAACTGCACAGCCCTGACAGATCATACATGGCTGCGTCTTCGGCCATCCGGGCCGCCCGCTGGGCCTTACCTTCATGGGTATACAGGTCAACGTCAGGCATGAAAAACTCAACTATCATGTAGCCGCCCCTGCCGTGCTCACCGCCCCTGGGGGCTATAGCATAGGAAAGCCCCTGGCCGAAAACCGCCCGGGGATCATAGGCCGCCAGTTCAAGACCTTTAACATGCATGGCAAAAGACTCTGAACCCGGTATTTCCGCTGAAAGACGCTTTACGCCCTGGGCCAGGCGGGCACCAAAGCCTTCCTTTTTCCCGATCATCTCAATGAGTTCAAGCACTACGCTCTCATTGCCCCATGTGAGTTCGAGCCCGCCGGTATCGGCATCGCTGAACATACCCTTCTGGTAGCACTCCATGGCAAAGCCGATGACATTACCGGTAGAGATAGTATCCATACCATACTCATCACACAGGTGATTGGCGGCCAGGATTGTATCCAGATTACCGATTGCAAGGTTTGAGCCCAGCATGACCGTTGATTCATACTCGGGCCCCTCTGTTCGGGTGCCGGTAAATGTTCCGCTCTTAACCTCTGCAATAAGGCCGCAGCCCACAGGACACGAAGCACAGGCAAATCCTTTTATTCTGTTTTTTTCGGTTATGGCGCTGCCGGAAATATCATCAGCAACCTCAAAAGTGCCTGTCTGAAAATTTTTTGTCGGGAGTCCCCCCATAGCATTTACTACGCTCACCAGCCCGGCGGTTCCGTTCATCTGCATACCGACTAAGCTTGGATTTTCATCCTGAGCGTTCCTGATTTTTTTTACAGCCTCATCCAGGGCCTCTTTGTCGGCAACCGGAACCTTGAGATCCCCTGATACGGCTATAGCCTTCAGGTGCTTTGATCCCATGACTGTTCCGGCACCTCCACGGCCTGCCGTGCGGGTTTCCGAAACTATGGCAGCAAACAACACCTGCTTTTCTCCGGCCGGACCGATACTGGCCACCCTGCATTTACCATCCACCTTTTGCTTAACAGCCTCATCAACTTCCGTAGTTTTTAAACCCCACAGGTCTTCAGCCGAATGGAAGGTCACACCATCCGGTGTTATATGCAGCCAGAGCGGCTCTGCTGATGCACCGGTGATAACAAGACCATCAAAACCGGTGCGTTTAAAAGCATTGGGAAACGAGCCCCCCATACTGGTCGCATTAATAGCATTACTGAGAGGAGATTTGGTAATGAACATGATCCTGGAACTTCCGGGGGCATTGGTGCCGTTAAGCGGTCCGGTGAAAATTATAAGGTTATTCTGCGGGGACAGAGGGTCAACTTTTCCTTCCTGCAGGTCATACAGCAGTTTGGTTCCTATACCCCGGCCTCCCAAATATTGCGAAGTAATTTCTTCAGATAGATTTTCTGTTCGCCAGCTTTTATCCGTCATGTCGACAACTACATATGTGCCGTGGTATCCACCCTGTCCCATTATATTTCCCCTTTCACTGATAAAGTAGTTGTAAATTTGTCAATCAGCATGTCCATAGATTCACGAACATCGTCTGCGTTGAATCCGATCTTACCTTTTGGAAAAAGGTCCAGATACATGCCGTAGGTAAGCATTTGGCTGGCCCCCCCCAGTATTAAGCGTAAAACCTGCGGTTTAACAGCAGCATTGATAACACCTTGTTCCTGTCCCTCTTTGATCAGAGTATCAATAGTGTTGGTAAGTTTTTTGTTTTCACGTTTTATGGCCTGCATTTTTTTCTGTAATGAATCGCTTTTGATGGAATGCAGCTGCGGCAGACCTTCATTGAGGACTTTACCCCAATACAGTGACCGTTCATCCCGTAACAGCAACTCCTGAAAGGTGACAAATACTGCTTTTAATCTGTCAACCGGACTAGTATATTGAGTCAGCCTTTTCCGGTTTGCAGAATTGATTTCCTGCCAGAACAACAGGATTACCGAAAGCAGGACATCAAGCTTATTTTCAAAATAAAAATGGATTAAACCCTTGGCAACCCCGGCCCTTTTGGCTATCTCTACCGTGGTTGCATATTGAAATCCTTTTTCCGCAATAACTTTGATAGCTGCATCCAGTATGAGTTCACGTTTTGAATCTTTTTTCATTTTTTTTACATGCCCCTGTCTGAAAGGATTTTTTTGAATTTGGCTTCACGGCCAATTTTAGTATGTCCATTATAGTATTGTCAAGAAAAATATGAAGACCAGTACCCCAGAACGGTTTTTGTTGTGAGGGCAAAAATGCAGCTGCCACCTTATATATTAACGAAAAAAAACGAGCTTCAGTGGCAATGCCGAATATACCTATCTCAAATCTATGTGTTGAATTCCAGATATGGAACAATCCGGTTGACACAGCGTGGTCTAAACCGGCCATGTGGATAGATTGGTGGCATGTTGTTCAAGATCGAAAACCGACTCGGTTCCCGGTGCCTATACAGAAGCAGTAACTATTTTGAAAAACCGCATTTTCAGCCGCGGCATCAAAACCATCGCAATCACTAATGAATGATGATATCCCGAATTGTGTGTAATAATTTCTTGCTCCCCGCCCTGAAGAACAATTTCAAGCTTACCACTTAACCGGCTTTGATCCTATAACTGCAATTCCTAACAAAAACAAGTCAACAACCACCCCGCCCTGTCTGGGTGGCTTGAATAAACCTCAAAGGGGTTTTTTCATCTTAAAGCACGTTCTTATCAAACAATCAAAAGAAGCTGCTTTTGCGCGTTACTGGCCTTATTCTCACCACAAACATGCAACGGAAACATAATTCTCCCAGCTTGCTGGCCCCGCGCAGATAACGTCTTTTCTCAGGAAAATCGACGATGTTTTTCTGTGAAAGGCTCTCGCAGCAGAGGAGGTGGTTGTGGGTCAGATGCTTTTAAAGAAAATAATAATTATTACTATTATTACTATATTGTTTATAGTTATTAAATATAACATAAACTTTAAGAGCTTTTATTTTTATATATTATTATCTTGACAAATAGTTAGCAATATATTATAATTTTACTAGTACTAACCGCCAATTAAAACGGAGTTTGGGCAGCAAGGGCCGTGCGAGTCGCCCATGATGTATAAAAAAGGCTACAGCCATTGCGAGCACTTAGCCCGCAGCTAACACAGCGACTGTTCCCGGCTGGGGTAACCCCCAAATTCAAATGTGAAGATATACCAGCGACGTTTTCCCTTTGCAAAATAAAATTGTACCGGCTATTGACACACCGCGCTGTCGGGTATATAGGTAGCGAAAAGGGTTGGTGGAGACAAGCGGCGCTGCCACAGGCACACCACGTGAAGAACCTGACATGGTTTGAAGAACAAGGTGTCAAGGTGCATGAAACTATCTTTGACTGTAGGAGCCTTTGGAGCGTACTGTTGTGTAGACTGAAGAGATATTACATTGCCGATACGAGAGTTTGCCTATGAATAATTTCATCAAATCAATACTATCGAGTTTCATGATTGTCTTGCCGCTATTTGGCTGTGACCTGGGCAACCAGGAAGATCTGGGTCCAGTGACATGTTTGTTTAAATATGATTGTGAAGACAATGACACGCAGCCTCTTTATAAGACATCACTAAATTGTGCCGGAGCAATCGCTTTATGCAACAAAGCCTGTGACCTCATCGATACATCTGCCGAGTTCGACCGCTTGGTTACGATTTATTGGGATGAATGGGCTTCAGTCGGACTTTCGGACTGCTTTTCAGATGAAGAGCTCCAAACTATAATCAAAAACAATTACTA
>JANQFE010000116.1 GCA_028278025.1 Thermodesulfobacteriota bacterium
ACGTTTTTTCTCCCCGAATCCCTAAAAGCTATTCGGGTCGCACGGCTGAAAGTCGCAGATCCGCCTCTGGAGGGCCGTGGGTTTAGAAATGTAACTAATCCCTTTGAGCATACCGGAGCAAGCAAATGGCCGAACTGATCTCTTGCCGTGTATATAACCAGCCCGGTGTTCTTGCCGCCGTGGCAGGGTTTCTGGCTGAAAAAAACATCAATATTCGAAGCGTCACACTCACCGAGGCTCAAGGTGAAAATACATCGTTGATGATTGTCTCCGTGGAGGGCGACAACGACGGTATTGCAACAGCTGCGGATAAGTTGCACGCTTTTGAAAAGGTACTTGACGTGGAACGGCTTGACAAAAACCACTACCTGGACAGAGAGCTGCTGCTGGTAAAGGTAATTGCCAAACCGTCGGACATCCCGCTGCTTATGCAAATACTCGAGTCAATGAGAGCAACTGTTTCGGCAATGGGCAGAGATACCATAACAATTGAAATGACGGGAAATCAGGAAAGGATATCGGCCCTGCTGAAACTTCTGGAGCAGTTTGATATTCGTGAATATGCAAGAAGCGGCCCTGTTGCCGTAAGCAAAATGGATTGACTATGCAGAAGCTGGAACGGGTTAATGATATCCCCGGGCAGGCCGTGCAATATGGATCCTGCGTATGCGTTGTATGCGCGCAGACAAGTGATCCCGAGTCTTTGGAAGCACTTCGGTCAGTGGCAGACAGACATATTGCCGTACCGTTCATTGTGGGCGAAAAGGATACCATCCAGCGCAATGCCGATGCCATAGGCATTGCGCTGGATGATTTTGAATTTGAACATGTTTCCGGTTATGAACGCATCAGCAAAAGAGCAACAGAGCTCGTTCAGAAAGGCCCCGGTGATCTTCTCATGAAAGGCCGTATTCCGACCCGCATTATTATGCGCGCAGCTCTGGATAATCACGTGGGATTGAAAACGAGTAGGATATTCAGCCACGTTACATTATTTGACGCCCCTCCCCTGCAGCGGCCGATAGCGATGAGCGATCCTGCGGTAAACATACGGCCGAACTTTAATCAAAAAATTGAGATTCTTAAAAACGCTGTAGAAGTTATGAACCTGCTGGGCGTTGATCAGCCGAAGGTAGCTATGCTTGCCGCAATTGAAAAGGTTCAGTTACCGGCAATGCGTGCAACGCTTGATGCACGGGTTATGGAACGGGTAGCAAAAGCAAAGTCGGGGGTCCTCAGAGATGTCGTTGTGCAGGGCCCCCTTGCCCTTGATGACGCCGTATCTCCAAAAGTCGTACAAGCAAAAGGCATTGCAGGGCCTGTTGCCGGCAATGCGGACATCCTTATCGCTCCGGAAATAGAAACTGCAAATGTGCTTTATAAAGCACTAACCTGTTTTGCCGGCCTTGAGGGCGCCAGTATTGTCGTAGGCGGCAGAACCCCGATTATCGTCCCCGGCAGAGCAGACACCTCCCACATGAAATTTCTTAGCATTGCACTTGGCGTACTTTTGTTGCACAGGAGCCGTGAATGTCGAAACATCGAAAACACACCCGGACCGACCCACTGATTTTAGCAATCAATCCGGGTTCAACCACAACCAAAACAGCACTGTTCAAAGGGAACGGACTTCTCTTTAATGAAAAGACTGCCCACTCACTACAGACCCTGAGTACGTTTAAGACGATACCTGCTCAGGCAGGCCTGCGGATACGGGCAGTTGCTGCAGCTCTTAAAAAAAATATATTGACCCCTGGAGATGTTGATGCTGTTGTCGCACGAGGAGGATTACTAAGACCATGCCCATGCGGCGTTTATAAAATAAACTCCGCTATGCTTGATGATCTCGAAAAATCCCGGTTCGGGGAACATGCAAGCAATTTGGGAGCAATAATAGCACATCATATTGCATCGCAGTCCCGCATACCGGCTTTTGTAGTCAACCCTCCCGTTGTTGATGAGCTATGCCGAGAAGCACGATTATCCGGCCTGCCCGGAATCAAGAGGCGCGCAGTATGGCATGCGCTTAACCAGAAAATGGTGGGTAAAATCATTGCAGACAGGCTTCACTTTCCCTATGAAAAGCTCAACCTCATCATCGCTCACCTCGGCGGTGGTATATCTATTGCCGCGCACCGGCACGGACGGGCAATCGACGTAAATAATGCTCTTGAGGGTGAGGGGCCTTTTTCTGTTGAGCGAAGCGGGGGTATTGCCGCTGCGGATATTGCGCGTTTAGCTCAAACAACTGCCCTTAAGGACATACTAAGCCGTATTGCAGGGTATGGGGGTATTGCCGGTTATCTGGGAACAAATGATTTCCTTTCTGTTGAAAGGCGGCTTCGCAATGGTGATACAAAAGCAGCGGCGGTCGTTGCTGCAATGGCCTATCAAACGGCAAAGGAAATTGCCGCCCGTGCAGCAGTACTGTGCGGTGAGGTGGATGCAATCGTTCTCACGGGGTCTGTTGTATACTCAAAAACATTTGTCAGCAGAATAAAAAGGCGCATACGGTTCATCGCCCCTGTGCATGTCGTCCCGGGGGAAATGGAAATGCAAGCTCTGGCAGAGGGGGCAATGAACGTCCTTGCGGGTAGTGAACAGGCCCATACCTATCCTTCAAGAAAAACGCAACACAAAGGAGACCCACTATGGTGAAGATAACCGTTCTCCCACGCAAACGTTACCATAATAACAATCGGGCCTTCAAAAATCCGTTTTCTTGATCTCAAAAATGGATATTGGAATGTTACGGGGACCCGCTCGCAGGTCTTTTCATCTTTTGCACGGAGGAAGCAATGGACTCAATCGTAAACAACGACATTAAGATATTGCTCTACAGGACCATGTATACCATACGACACGTTGAAGAATCACTCATCGACCTTTTTCACAAAAAAATATTTCCAGGCTATCTGCATGCCTACATTGGACAGGAAGCCTGCGCAGCAGGGGTGTGCGGATATTTGCGATCGGACGACTATATGATAAGCAATCACCGTGCACGCGGGCACCTCATCGCAAAGGGAATGCAGCTCAAACCGATGATTGCCGAGATGCTGGGGAAAAAAAACGGCATCAGCAAGGGTAGAGGCGGGGAAATGCATGCAGCCGACCCTTCTAAAGGAATTCTCGGGGGTAACGGCATTGTGGGCGGCGGCATCCCCATATCGATAGGATACCTTTTGTCAAGCTCATCTCTGTTACCTCCTATATAGTTTATATTTTGTCGTACTTAAATCAATATACTATACCGACCAGTCGGCACACTAAAAAACAAAAAATTTCCGCCTTTTTCAGCATAATCAACAATTTATTTATAGGGAGAGAAAAAGTGTAGCATGTTAAAACTTAAACAACCATTTTGTACAGTATTATAACTGCTATAATTGATATGTCAATCAATTTTTCCCTGTAGTTTAATTCCTTAAAGTAATACCTAAAAATTCACGATACATATTAAAAATTGCAAGATACAAACGATTATCGGCAGGAGGGCCAACGCTTTTCCCTCAACAGATACTTTCTGCTTCATTTCCCTGAATAAAAAAATATGGAAATATGTACAGCCCACAATAATAGGGAATCTGGTAAAAAGACGGTTTTTAGCATGACCGGTATCAGACTTGCGGTTGTCTTGCTTACAGCTTTGCTCTACGCAGTTGCACTCATCCTCTATTATGACCGCATGCCCGGCATAGCAACATTCGGCGTAATACCGGTACTGGTTGCTGCATGGCTGTTCGGCCTGCGGGGCGGTATTATTGCGGCCCTATTATTCATACCTTTTGATACGATACTGTTTAACCTTGTCGGCGAGCACGGTTTTGATATTGTTTTCAAAAAGGAGGGAACCCTTGCCGGAATCGTTGCCATGACAATCCTTGCGTCGATTATCGGGCGCATGCGTGATCTAAAAAACAGGCTGGGTTTGGAGTTATATCGTCACAAAGTTTCCCAAGAAAAGTTACAGGAAACCACAGAGCAACTCGAAAATCTCATCGATTCTTCCCTTGATCCTATTGTTATCGGCACTTTCTTATCCGACAAAAAGGAAGCCTACATTACTAAGTGTAACAGAACAATGCTGAAAATGCTCGGCTGTGATACACAGAGTATAATCGGCCGATCTATCAACACATTATTTATACAAAAACCGGGCACCTATGCTTCAACCGCAGGGGAATCGATTTCAGTCAACGAAGATTTTTTTCAAAAAGCCAACAACAAACTGTCACAATTGTTTTCAAGCGGCAGTCTTTCTAATTTTCAAACCTATGTGCAACATAAAAGCGGAACAATGATTCCGACAACCCTTAATATTGTATTGGGCAAAAAAGGAAGTAATAAAGAACAAACAATGTTTTGTATTATACGGGATATCTCCGAGCAGAGAAAAGCAGAGCTTGAACTTATTGTTTCACGGGAAGCAGCACTGGAGGCGAAAGCTGCAGCTGAAGAGGCAAACAAATCAAAAAGCCTTTTTCTTGCAAACATGAGCCATGAAATTCGCACACCCATGAACGGCATTATAGGTTTTACCGACATGTTGCTGGATACCAACCTGGATGAGGAACAGGAAGATTGTGCCGTGACGATTAAAAGGAGCGGTGAGGCCCTTTTGACTCTTATTAATGATATTCTCGATTTTTCAAAAGTTGAAGCGGGAAAGATAGACTTCGAGGAGATTGATTTTGATCTTGAAGTGCTTGCTTACGATGTTTGTGAACTGATACGCCCTAGAGTAGAAAACCGAAGCATCGAAATCCTTTGTTTCATAGATGATGCCTTGCCTGCACTGGTTACCGGCGACCCTCACCGCTTCAGGCAGATTCTCATTAATTTAACCAGCAATGCGCTGAAATTTACTGAGAAGGGTGAGGTAGAACTTGCGCTGAAAGTTGAGGACAATACGGAGCGGACCGTATGTATTCACACCACCGTACGGGACACCGGTATAGGTATAGCACCTGACAAGATCAATACTATATTTGATGCGTTCGAGCAAGCTGACGGATCGACAACCAGAAACTACGGCGGGACAGGCTTGGGGCTCTCAATTTGCAAAAAAATTGCAACCCTTATGGGTGGAGATGTCTGGGCAGAGAGTGAAGCCGGCCGGGGCAGTATTTTTCACTTCACCGCTGTTATGAAAAAGTCCCCTCGCAAACAGTCAAAGCGCTATACTGCCGGCTCACTGAAAGGTAAAAAAATTATCGTTACCGATGATAATGAAACCAACCTCAAAACATTGGAAAGTTTTTTTGAATCAGTCGGTATTCAGGCTGTTTGCTGCAGAAGTGGCCATGATGCTATAGCGGCTGTTCAGGGAGCACATGATGCCGGTGATCGTTTTGCGATAGGGCTTTTTGATATCACCATACCGGACATGAGCGGGTATGATCTTGCTCAGGCAGTTCGTTCACTGGAAGACGGTACTTTCCCTCTGATAGCCTTTTCAGCATCGGCTGAACGCATTGCCAAGAAGTGCAGAGAGTCTGGATTTGAGGGGTTTTTACCTAAACCGGTGAACAGAGCCAAGCTTTTAAAAATGATGGAGCGGCTCATAGAAAAACCTGTTTCTCCGGATAACAAAGAAACAACTGAGGAAATGTTAACCCAGTATTCAATGCGTGAAGATGCAAAGTCGGCTGTTTCGGTTCTTCTGGTAGAGGACAATCCGGTAAACCAGAAGTTGGCTGCCAACCTACTTGCAAAAGCTGGATATGATGTTTCTGTTGCCGGTAACGGCCGTGAAGCCATCGAAAAGTTTGAAGCTGAACCGCAGCATTACGATGTAATTCTTATGGATGTACAGATGCCGGTAATGGATGGTCTTGCTGCAACTCGCTGTTTGAGGGAAAAGGGCTATAGCGATGTTCCTATTATTGCCATGACTGCCGGCGCAATGAAGGGTGACCGTGAAAAATGCTTGGCATCAGGGATGAATGATTATGTTTCCAAGCCGATTAGACGGGAAATCGTTTTCGCGATGCTGAGCAAATGGGTAATGGGCAAAAACGTTTAAAAAACGAATCGAGGGGACGGCGTTGACTATTTTAATAAAACGCTAAAATAGTAACACTTTTAATGTCCATACTGTTTAACTTTATCGACCGGATGTCCGGTCGATAAAGTATCAATTATAATCTCCCATGTCAATAAAAATTTATAGTGAGCACTCAATATGAGTTGTCAGGATTTTTGGAGGTATATACACTTGATAGATTATTGCAGATCTTTTATCGGTATGCTTTATCGCTTTCAATCAAAGACAACGGTATTGGAATTGAAGTCGAGGAATTGCAAAACATCTTTGAACGATTCCACAGAACACCCGGGGAAGCGGATTAGGGCAGTCGATTGCCACATCAATTATGAACCTCCCCGGCGGAACAATAGAGGTCCTAAGCGAACCCGATCAGGGCACGACAGTAATCCTCAGATTCCTTTCAACGAACTGATCCGGCAATCTTTTTTCATTACAGAACTGTAATAATTCTGTAATCATTCTGTAAGGTTTGTTAGATACATTATCCCTAATGGTACAAATCACGCACCACTAATCATTTACTTACAGAAAGGAAGACATGTTAGGAAACACATTCGGCAGATTATTCAGGATAACAACAGTTGGTGAAAGCTATGGTATCGGTAAAGGCAGCGGGCTGGCGGTCATCATCGATGGAGTTCCACCCGGCCTGGCATTGACTGATGCGCTTATTCAGGAAGAGCTTGACAAGCGCAGGCCGGGGGTAGGCAAACTGAACTCACCCCGCAAAGAAACCGATCAGTGTCATATTTTTGCAGGCCTTGGACAGGACGGCGTAACAACCGGA
>JANQFE010000157.1 GCA_028278025.1 Thermodesulfobacteriota bacterium
GAAGACTTGAGTAAGCACCGAAGGTGCTATGAAAAAATATACCCCTCGTGAGAATTTCAGAGGTAAGTTGTTTTTCCTTCAATTCCAGATACACTTCCGGGGCTTTTAACCGTTGTCTATTCAATCTGCACGGTTACCGATTTGGTAGAGGTTCGGTTCTTGCTGTCAAAAACAGTGACTTTAATTTCATATTGACCGGGGTTACCATAGACATGGGTTGCCGGGAAAAAATGGTGCTTGTCAACCCGGCCGTCACCCCATTCCCACTGTATGCGCTCAATTGGAGCTACCACACCCCCATTAACCTCTATCTGCTTTCCATCAACCTCAGGCATACTTATATTCAGCTGGTGTCTGTTTGCGCTGTTACCGTTATCACTGCAGCCGGTCCAGCCGATAGTCAGTCCAACAAACAAAGCCCCTGTTAACAGCATAGAAAAAGGTGATTTTTTAAAAAAAAGTACAACAGATTGTACACGTAAAAAGACTTTCTGGTTTTTACAGGCGTTCATCATGTGTCTGTCCCCTGAGGTGGCAGTGTTGTAGTTATATGCATACCTTCAAGATACTGATTTATCTTTTTTTGTCAAGAAAAACAGACCGCTTTAATTTAAAGAGATCTTTTGACAGCTTTGTGACCGGTTACAAGGCTTGAAATGTGTTTGCAGTAAATGATTGTACAGTGTTTTTGAGATCTGCCAGTGATACTGGTTTAAAAAGGACCGGACAGGCAACAGTCTTAAAAAATGTAGTATGTTCCTTGCTAAAACTGTCCCCGGTGGCAAACATTACTCTGTTTTTTAGATGAGGCATATGTTTAACAATCAGCTCGTAAAGTTCCCTGCCGTTGAGAACCGGCATATCCATATCCGATATAATTACATCGTAGTCACGCTCCTGAATCATTTTAAAGGCAACACTGCCGTCAGGGGCTCCATCGGTTTGAAATCCTATCTTTTCAAGAAATGCCTGAAAGAGTTCGCGCAGGCGTTCGCAGTCATCTATGATGAGGGCTCTCATAGTTTCACCACTCCTTTCTTGCGGTGTGCACTCTTTTACACCAAAAAAGGTTTTGTGTTTGTTTACGCTTTACAGCTAAAGGTCCATGGTCTGAACCCTGCAGTGTGAGTATGCTCATACGCTGTGCGAAGCCTTCGGATGTGGTTGAGTGTTCCCTGAATAAGTTTCCAGCTCTGGTAAGCCGAGTTAACAGTTTTGAAACGTTCTTCCTTAATAGTGTCCCCCGGATGAAAATCAGGATGATTGGCACGTGCGAATTTACGAAAAGCCTTTTTAACAAGTTCCGCAGGGACTTGTTCACTAATATTAAGCAGGTGGTAAATGTTATCATTTCTCATGGCAACCTCCATTTCAGTAAATACATGTGCGTTTCAGAGCAGCGCTGCTTATGTTTATTCCCGGGTCGCTTACTGGTATTGCACTGAGGATGCCAATTGCTACATATTTTATAACTGCATGAATTTACTTTAATAATTTTTCTATTTGGCTATAGGGGAGACAGAATGGGCTCATAATTGTGCAAGCGGTTGCACACTTTGCAGTACGTTTGCACAGCAGCGGAATAAGAGTGAAAGGTTACTTTAAGAGGGGGTTTGTATTATTAACCGCAGTCCACATGATGCACCGCATCATGTGGACTGCGGTTAATTAGGCAGAGTTTTATTTATGTGAGATAAAATAGATATATAAGAATACCGGCAACTGAAACCAGGCAGAGCAAAACCAGGTTCAGCCGAATCTTATCAGTCTTACGGCTAAGACGCCTGGCATTGATGGCAAGACCCACACAACTTATACATAACCCGGCATACATCAAATAGAAAAGATACCTGAGCAGTTCCATATCCCAGGTGCGTCGCAGGTGGACATTAAAAAACCTGGTGGCAATGGTCTCAAGGGGTGGTTTGGCCTTATCAATGAATATCATTGCAATCACCATGACGAGCCAACCGATAAATCCAAGCCACCCTATGGACTTAAGCCACGCATCAGGACCTTTGCGTTTTTCAGGGGGTTTACTGTTGCCGAGTTCAATCATTTTTTAGTCATCTCTAATAACTGCGAACGTGCCGTTGTCACCTACAGTTCCCAAGAACGTAATGCCAACAGCAATACCCCATGTGCCTGAATATCCGGTCATTTCCGGAATACTGTTTTCCTGCTGGGCAGCGGGGTTTTCGGAATGGGTAGTGTTATCAGTCATATTGTCGTCAGCTGCTTCATCGTTACTGCCGGCCGTACCGGATTCTGCCTGTCCGTCCAAAGCCAATATAATACAGGTACCCGGGCCACACCCGGCAGACAGCAGAACCAGTTTGCCGTTCTCATCCATGTTGCCCTTCTTCCCAGACCATATATTCGGTAATTATATGTAATTACTATAGAAAATTTTCAATCAACAGCACTGGGGCAAAAAACAGCTACAGGTGCTCATTCAGGTTTTTAGTGCCAGCGTGCACAGCAGATGCGGTTAATTAAAGTATAGAAGAATAATTGTTGTATGCAACTGAAGGTTATTATTTATAGCTGCGCTGTGTAAAAAAAGGTATACTATAGCGTGACATAATACAATGCTATGCAGTGGTTTGATAGATTACATTCCAACAGGTGAGGGTAGAAAAGATGAAAATACGTGATTTGATTAGAAGGGTAAGACATATTGGTGTGTATGTTGATGATATTGATGCATCCGTGGCATTATATACCAAGCTGTATGATGTTGATGCTGCTGATGTACGGCTTGTACCGCCTCCCGGTACTGAACGCCCGGAGAGCAGATTTGCTTTTGTTCCGGTCGGGGGCATGGAATTTGAGCTGATAGAGCCTGTCTCAGATAACTTTAAAAAAATGGTTGGAAATCCTCCACCGGGGATAAATCACATTGCGTTTGTAGTTACGGATATTGAAAAGGCGGTTGCCTGTATGGAAGAAAAAGGGGTACGCCTGGGGCATGTCACCAGAGACGGTATTCTCGACATGCAGCGCAGCCGGGTTGCCTATTTTAACCCTGAAGATACGGGTGGCGTTCTTATAGAGTTTGTGGAACCGAAGGAAGGTCAACAGGACTAAGAGAAAAATACCGGAAGGATTGTTGGATGTGCTTGTAGTGGAGAAGGGATGGGAAGAATACTGGATTATGTAGTTTTTATGCTGTGGAAACGAAAGTACATACGGCACAGGGGCCGAGGTACCCGTATCAATTACACAGCTGATTTCAGGAAGAGAAAGGCCGTTTCCTTTGGTGATAATGTGACAATCCATCACTACGCCATGTTTAAAGGCAACATCACGATCGGGGATAACACCACCATAAAACCCTATGCGATCATAAAAAGCAGCAGAAGCAGCACCGTTGAAATCGGCAAAAACTGTCGCATTATGGAATTTGCGGTTCTCATCTGCCTAGGCAGTTTGAAAATCGGCGACAATGTCAGAATATCACACCATGCGTCTATTATAGGAAACACGCACAAATTCGAGAGAACAGATATGCCGATCTGGCGGCAGGGGTTATATTCAAAGGGGGCCGTAACAATCGGAAATGATGTACTGATAGGTGCGGGCACACAGGTGCTTGACGGTGTTACCATCGGTGAAGGTGCAGTTGTGGGGGCCGGCTCGGTTGTTACCGATGATGTTGCTCCGTATGACATCGTTGCAGGGGTACCGGCCCGAAGGATCGGTAAGAGAGGAGCGCTTAACTAGAGCATTTTCAAAAAAGCATAACCTCACCCCAGAAACTTTACTTATACCGCGGCTTGAAAATGATGCTCGGTTGTGTTTCTGCGGAATACCTAAACCCCTCTACCTCTTTAATCTGTCCGTATTTTTCCTGCAGCTCTTCCAGGAGCCCGAAATCAAGGGCCCGCATGGGGCAAGCATCAACACATACGGGATTTTTTTGTTTAGCCAGCCTCTCAGTACACAGGGTGCACATCTGCATTTTGGCATTTTCGTCCTGGGCAAATTGCGGAATATCATAAGGGCAGGCCTCTTTGCAAAACAGGCTGCAGCTTTGGCTTCCAAGGCACTGCTCCTGATCAACGTGCATGATCCCGTCTTGTTCCCGTTTCATAATTGCGCTGGCAGGGCAGGCCGCGGCACAGGCTGGCTGTTTGCAGTGATTGCAGGAAAGCGATACATATGACAGATACACCTCAGGATACCGGCCCCGCTCATGCGTGATTACGCTTCTCCACTGCACCCGGTTGTCCTGGATATCATGCCAGTCCTTACAGGCGATGCTGCAGGCATAACAACCCGTGCAGCGTGACTGATCAAAGTAGAAGCCGAATTGAACCATAATGGATGCTGTCAAAAAAAGAGTCCTTGTAATTTATAATCCATTTTCTCAGGGTATCATTAAGCTGTTGAGCTTTTTAGCTTTTCAATTTCCACCAGACATGAATTGCTGCAGAATGCTCCTGCAGGAGAGTGTTCATCCTTAAGCAGCACATTAACACATCCGCCCCGGTCAACGCCGTTCTGATCAGGACTGTACCAGGCACCCTGGTCAATACTGACTACCCCAGGCATTATTCTTTCGGTCACCTTGGCGGTAATGGTTATAGCACCCCGGTCATTAAACACCCTGATCATATCCCCCTGTTCTATATTTCTTTTATGGGCATCAATCGTATTGATCCACAGCACGTGAGGCTCCAGTTCACTAAGCCAGCCAACATTATACATATTTGAGTGTATGCGCCGTTTGCAGTGCGTGGTGATAAGCTGTAAAGGGTATCGGGCGGTTAATGCATCCCTAGGGCCTTCCCAGGGCTCAATATAGGTTGGAATCGGCGGAAGATTGGTATCATTTTTTTCTTCCAGCGTTTGAGAATAAATTTCAATTTTTCCAGAAGGCGTTGGAAAAGGTTTGCGGCCGTGACTTTGTATTTGTTCAGTGAATGCAATGGCAGGTTTTGCTTGTTTTATTTTGTGAACCCCTTTTGCTTTAAATGCATCGTAGTCGGGAAGTGGCTTTGTATAGGTCATATCCTTTGCCGCATCCCAGAAATCTCTCAGCCATGCATCCTCGCTCAGATCATTGTAACCGCTAATACCGAGTTTTTCGGCCAGCGCGGTGCATATGTCCAGGTCTGATTTGGACTCATGCAAGCAGTCAATAGCTTTATTCATGTAGATAACATATGGTCCGGCCTGCCATGGCCGAATGATATCGTTTCTTTCAAACTGGGTATTCACCGGAAGCAGGATATCGGCAAATCTGGCAGTGGGGGTGATGAACTGTTCATGCACTATGATACTTTCAACCGAGCTCAGCGCACGGACAGCCTTATTGGTATTCATAAACTGATTGACCGGATTTCCGTTAGTTATATAGACCATCTTTATATCCGCGGGGTAACCGCCTGCGGTGCCTTTTATAATTAAATCCCAGAGCTTGGTTATGTGGACAGACGGGCGCTGCCGGGCTCCTTCAGGCAGATTGCCGGGCATTTTTCGTGCTATTAATCCGGTACCGGCAATAGGTTGAAGGCCTACAGAGCAGAGTCCGAATCCGGCAGGCTCACCGCCATAGATACCGATATTGCCGCTCATTGCGGCAAGGGTTGCAGCTGCGCGGTGAAACTGTTCACCAAAAGCAGTGCGTCCCGGAGCACCCAGGGTAAGCAGTTTTGCAGGCTTCAAGGTTGCATACTCACGGGCAAGTGTGGTAATGGTTGCGGCCGACACACCGGTTATTGATTCCGCCCAGGCAGGAGTTTTTGGCAGGCTGTCGGATGTGCCCAGCACATAGTCTCTGAATTTTTCAAACCCGTTTGTATAGGTATCAAGAAATTCCTGGTCGTGCAACCCTTCGGTTATCATAACATATGCCATGGCAACCAACATGGCAGTATCAGTTGCCGGGCGGATGGGTATCCACTGGTGTGCAAACGCTGCAGCAGAGTCGGTAAAGCGGGGGTCAACCGCTACGATTTTTATACCCTTTTCGCGCGCCCGGGCAAGATACCAGGACGTATTGGTTATTTGGACGGCTTCGGCAGGGTTCCATCCCCACATAATGATGAGGCGGCTATTAAGAAAATCATCACGGCTGTGTCCGGCAGTAAGGCTGCCGTAGGTTGTCTCTGATGAAAAAAGGCTTCCCCAAAATGAGGCTGACCCCCAGGTTGCCGTAAACCCGCCGAGCATGGTGAGCAGTCTGAACACTGCAAGCTGGTTGTGCAGAAATGTACCGGTATTGCCTGAATAACCGATATACAGAATGGCATCATTACCATAATTTTCAATTGTACGGGTAAGATGGTGAGCAACGGTTTCTAAGGCTTCATCCCATGAGATACGTTCAAAGGATCCCTCACCACGCTTGCCTGTTCGTTTCATGGGGTACTTGAGGCGCTCGGGGGAATAGACGCGCTGGCGATATGCACGTCCACGTACACAGGCCCTGAGCTGGGGTTCCTCGCCGTCATCTGTTTCAATTCTTTGGATTACCCCATCTTTAACATGGGCCTTGAGTACACATCTCCCCCCGCAATCATGAGGGCATGTGGTAATAACGACTTTTGCCGAACTGTCTGGTTCTGACATGATATTTTTCGTTAAATAACAAGAAATGTTTATAAAAATGACTACCCGTGCCAGAGAAATTGATGAGTAACGAGTAATGAGGAAAATCTATTAATTTTAATTAACCGCGGAATCACGCCTCGCCGCTTATGAGGGACAGGCGGCCGGTCGCGGACTCTTTTCTCCCGCGACGTTGCGGGAGAAAAACCATCTCTGGCCTTTCAGGCCAAGGTAATACAAGCTTTTCATAATCTGGGAAGCCATTCCAGTCTGTAATTGTCGATCGGTGAGATTGCCTCGCCACTGATAATTATTTTGGTATTGAACTGTCGTTCAATAGTATAGAGCTGATTTCTTTTCTGATTAAGAATATATTTTGCAGCATCAGGCTCAAGCGTTACCTGTATTTCAGCAATATCGCCGGTTGAAGCTTTTTCGTAAATTTCTCTCAAGACAACCAGTGAAAGTGTTTCCCGTGATCGCACCTTGCCGCCTCCGCTGCAGTGGACACATTCTACATGGCTGGTATCAAACAGTGGTGATCTCAAATGTTCTCTGCTCATTTCAAGCATACCGAACTTTGATATTCGTGAGAGCTCAACATTAGCCTTATCCGTTTTGAAGGCGGTTTTTAAATGTTTTTCAACCTGTTGCCGGTGTTTAATGCTTTTCATATCGATGAAATCAATTACAATCAGTCCCCCCAGATCACGCAGGCGCAACTGGCGGGCAACCTCTTCAGCAGCTTCAAGGTTTGTGATCAGGGCGGTCTCATCGGGGTCTTTCATGCGGGTAAACCCGGCGGTATTAACGTCAATGGCGACCAGGGCCTCGGTTGGATCGATTGAAATACTGCCGCCTGATTTTAAGGGGACAGCACGGTCATATAAAGACTCAATCTGTTCCTCTATTTTATACTTAAAAAAAACAGGCGTCTTGTCATCATACAGCTTTACTATCTTTTGATACTTGGGAATTACCTGCTTGAAAAACTCTTTTACTTTTTTAAATATTTCGGGATTGTCAATAATAACTTCAGATATATCTGTGGTAAAATAGTCTCTAATGGACTGAATAACCATACTGCTTTCCTGGTAAATAAGGTTGGGGGCAGGCAGTTCTTTTGCACGTGATTCGATAGCTTTCCAGAGACGCATTAAATAATTTGCATCATTTTGAAGCTCTGTTTTGTTTTTGTTTAAGCCGGCTGTGCGTATAATAAACCCCATAGACTCCGGCAGCTTCAACTGCTTAGCGATGTCTTTAAGTTTTTTGCGCTCTGATTCATCATCAATTTTTTTCGAAATTCCCGTGCGTTTATAACCCGGCATGAGTACAAGGTATCTGCCCGGAAGTGAGACGTATGTTGTGAGGGCTGCACCTTTGGTACCTTGTCCTTCCTTGGTGATTTGAACAATTACTTCCTGGTTCTTTCTAAGGATTTTCTCAGCAGAATACTTTGTTTTAGGAGGAGCTTTTTTTTTGGTGTAATAAGCAGGCTGCACCTCATCCAGCGGCAGAAACCCCGGACGACTGCCGCCATATTCAATAAAAGCAGCATGCAGGCTTTGTTGTACTTTCTGTACTCTACCTTTGTAAATATTGCCACGAGTTTTTTCTTTGTTGGTGGTATCAATTGAAAGATCCTGAAGGATGCCGTGTTCAATTATTGCAGCCCGGCTTTCTTCAGCATGAACCACATTTATGATCATTTTCTTGGCATTGTTGGCTTTAGTGCGTGACCGCGTTAGAGCGCTGAAAAACATATTGTTGTTACCTTCCTTTAACAAATCATCATATATAAACAACAGCCGGTGATTCATATGTTAAGACTGTATATATATGATCAGCATGAGCGGTGAGGGAGAATAGCTTTGTATTGAAAGGATACATATACCTGTTGTTTGTGTGATGTCAATCATTAAGTCCGGGGGCAGTGCCGAGCAGTTTTACTGTCCAGCCTGCGAATGTTGACCATTGTATTGATAAGGGACTGTTTATCATTCAGATCTATCTCCGGCGGGTTTTGCACTCTGCAATAGTTCCACCGTTTAAAGGTTGCCTCGGCATATGCTTGCGGGTATGGCCCCATTGTTTTTGCAAATCCGGGTCCTTTGGTAAAAAGAATTTCCGGCTCCTCACCGTCCAGTTTAATAGCTATATAAGAATCCTCAATTTTTTCTTCGAATAGTATAGCAATTATATGAGGCATTTTGTAATTTTACAGGAATTTTGAATAGTTAGTCAAGGCAAATCTAATGACATGTCCAAGCATAGTTAGTGTGCTAAACATAAAAATTTAAAGTTTTTTCAGCATGTTAAATGTTCTGCCGGACTTGCGATAGTGCCTAAATCAATCGTGTTGTAATGGGTGCTACTAGGTCTTTTTGATAGACTGTATCCAAACTTGTTTTGGGCAACAGCCTGTGAAGATAACCCCACGCACCCTGGCGGTATGCAAAAAATTTATTGCAATTGAGCTGCAAACTATCTTATAATAAGTAAGATAGAAAGGAGGCTAATTAATATGTCATCCCCACGCGCTCTGTGTAAAACAAAATTGACCGTAACAATCAGTGGCGACGTTGCCAGCGAGATCGACAAAATCGCAAGGAAGAAAAAATCTCCGAGAAGTCAGGTGATAGAAGGAATGCTTCGCGATGGGTTATTGGAGTCTAAAAAAAGAGCAATAGAAAAAGATATCCAAGCTTATTACCTGTTTCTTACAGAAAAGGAAAAGGAGGAAGACAGCCAGTGGGCAAAAGTTGCAGAAGAAAGCGCAAAGAGGACATGGAATGATTGAATATCCCAAACGAGGGGAGCTATATTTAGTCAAGCTTCCCTCAAAGCCAAAGGATGCCAAAAACCGTCCGGCCTTAGTGGTTTCATTAGATATTCGAAATAAGTTAGCCAATGATATAATTGTTGTTCCTTTGTCGACAAACTTAAGACCGTCTCCTACCCATGTTTTACTTCAAAAGGGTGAGGGTGGTTTATCAAAGGCATCTATGATTGAGTGTGAGCAGGTAACAACAATAGACAAAGCCTTACTTATAAAGGGGCCTTTTGCAGGTAGGATAAGCGACAAAAAGATGAAGGAAATAGAAAAGGCTATTTCGATAGCCATAGGTGTAATTTAGACGATATTCCAAGCAAAGGACGAAGGGGCTTTGTTAATTTGTATAATATCTCGAATACCTTGTCTTTGCTGAACAAGCTTCTTGCCTTTGACTGTCGCAACGCTATTTGGTAATGCAATATTTTTATGCCAAAATAAATAAGAAACTGTGTTTTTTTTGTATTAACCTGTTAACCCTTTTTTAATTAATAAAGTTTTAAACTTGTTATATGGCTATCGGACGTTTACGGTTAAAAAAATATGATTATGACTTTCCGCCCTACAGGCCCCCCAGCGAAGCAAACAGCCTGCTGTTGAGGGTTACGCGGGGGTGCCCCTGGAACAAGTGTACTTTCTGTTCAATGTATAAGCATCTGGCATTTAAACGACGGCCTCTGGCGGAAATAAGGCAGGATATTGAAGCAGCCAGGTATTTCTATGCTGACAGTGCCAGGACTGTTTTTATAGGTGATTCAAACAGCTTGGTGATAAAAACAGATGATTTTGTTGAGATTCTTAAGCTTTTGTATAAATCGTTTCCTCATATTGAGCGGGTAACAAGCTATGCCAGAGCAAAGACGCTCTATAAAAAGCCGCTTAAAGATTTAAAACGCTTGCGGGATGCGGGTCTTACCCGCTTGCATGTGGGCCTTGAAACAGGAAGTGAGCGGCTGCTGAGCGCTATTAACAAAGGGGCGACACCGGCCGAATGCATCGAGGCCGGTAGAAAGGTAAAAAAGGCCGGTTTTGAACTGTCACTGTACATCCTGTTGGGACTTGGTGGCGAAGAGTACTGGCAGGAACATGCCCATGAAACCGCTGCAGTACTTAATCAGATTGATCCTCATTTTATACGGGTACGCACGGTTCAACCTCAGCCCGGCTGTCAACTCTACGATGAGCTTGCCTCAGGGGCATTTGTAAAAGCTACACCCGCAACCGTCCTCAAAGAGCAGCGAGTGCTCGTTGAAAACCTGCAGGTGACGTCTCAGTATTTAAGCGACCATATAACTAATTATATCCCCGTAAATGGCAAGCTGCCCGAAGACAAAGAAAAAATGCTGAAGGTGATTGATGAATACCTATCAGCACTTGATGATGAAGCCCTCCAGAGAAAGTTTGCCAGAAAGAATGAGTTACGGCAACTATAAAACAGTAACAGGTGCTAAGTAAATTGTTAACAGATCGCTCTGCTTGAGGAGTATTCTGACTTGTCAGAACTCGATGAGCTCTGCGCTTCAGGCATAAGTTTTTAACCTCAAGGCCAAAGGCCGATCCTCAACCCCCGCCTTCGGCGAGATCTCCGCTTCGCTGCGACCAGCAACTTAATTTTTTCACCTCTTCCCCTTTTTGCTG
The DNA here is from genome assembly GCA_028278025.1 of Thermodesulfobacteriota bacterium. Lineage (GTDB taxonomy): Bacteria > Desulfobacterota > WTBG01 > CAIYCZ01 > CAIRTM01 > JANQFE01. The sequence goes on from JANQFE010000157.1 coordinate 11,033, forward strand.
TTCACTGATTACCAATTACGTGGCGAGTTTCACCACATTGTCGACACTTCCTGTGTCAGGAGATCGTTGACACATTGTATAATCTTTAAATACTGAAAGGAGATTATACAATGCTAAAAAAAACATATATATAAATAACGAAGAAGAAACACAATACTGTTCGGTATTTTAATTGCAATAGAAAAGACAAACATGCAAAAGGAGCTTTTAAAAAAGATAACAGCTTGTGAAACAATCAGCTTTTTTAAGACAGTAAACAGAAAAGGTTTTAGAAACCCCTTTGGTCTGAGAAAGCAAAAAAGGCCTATTCTCACACTACAGCATGCTGGTCGATTTGGGCAAGACGCTCGATATGCCGGGCCAACTCTTCATCATCGGCCCAGCCCATAAAGTAAAAGGACAGCATTTCAAATGTCCTTTTGGTTGGTTTTCTTCCGGTCCACACGGTAATCAGCATACTGGCAATCAGTGCACAGTAGACCTGGATTGTTAGCCCGTTTTGTGATTGTGCCAGAAAATGCTTACAGCCCAGGATACATTTAAACCAGCGGAAGAATAGTTCAACCTGCCAGCGGTACCGATACAGCAGGACTATAGTTTCAGCAGGCAAATCCATGCGGTCGGTTGCCAGCAGCATAGAGTAATCGCTTTGGGTGGTGCGAAAGGTTTTTTTGCTTGAGACCCTGGTTTTGCGTTTTGCAACCGAGTCACCTTTGTGAAACACCTCGATGATGCGTAGCGGCTCAGGGCAGTCAGCCTGTTTTGCCTGGCTTCCCAGTCTGCCTATGATATCTTGTGTGATACCGGCTTGCTTGTCGACCTTTGTCAGAGGTCTTTGATTAATGGTTTTCCAAACAGCATTATCTTGAATGCGAACAACAAAGGAACTCTGCGAAGCTTTTATGTCACTAAACAGCTTATATTCAGCATAGCCTGCATCAAGGATGTAGAGTTTGTTCGGGCTGAGAAACTCACGCAAGCTCTGTTTTTCATTACTGTTGGCATCCGTTATTTTAGCCTGCAGCGGAATATGCCGTTTTATGTCGAACTCAAGATGCAGCTTAGCTGCCCGATGTTCATCATCAAGCCAGAGAGCCCACAGCATCTTTGGCAATGCCGGCAGCAATGAGCCATCCACGCTGACCAGTTCCTGCTGCAGGTTTTTGAGTCGGGGATCTTTCTCCAGCGGCAGCGCTTTTTGAGCCAGCTGGGCTATCACAGGGTCCAGCAGTTGCGGGTCAAACACCTGGGATGCTTCTGAAAGGCTGCCCAGGCTGGTGGCCTTAATACCGAGTAGCTTTTGTACATTTTTAAGGGTTGAAGCTTGAGTTGGATACCGCGCAGGCTTGTTAAGATGGGGGTGAGGAAATAAAGCAGTATCAGTCCAATATAGTGATCAAAATACAGGTCTCTTTTAGGGTGGTCTTTAATGAGATGAAAACGCTGCAATGAAGAAAAAAATCCCCACAGGTATTTAAACCCCTGGAGACCTTTTTCCTTTATTTTAGCTTTTTTCTTTTTTTTCTTGCTCAAGCGATTTTTCTTTTAGTATCGTTTGAGCAAAGTGAACTCTTTAATATTTTTTTAGCAGACGCTCAGCACGTTTCATACCGAACAGTGTTGGAAGAAACTTCACTTCGCAAACTCTGTGTTCAATTAAAAAAAGGTGGAAAAACTGTAACACAAATTCATCAAGAACTTAACCGAACCAGAGATTGGGTATATAAATGGCTCAAAAGGGCGCAAACAGGTAACCCTGAATGGTTTCTTGATGTTTCAAGAGCACCCCATATACATCTCTTAATACTATTCTACAGAAAAAGCAGGATCAAAACTTATGAGATGGTTTTGGCCAGCCAATTTGAAAAATTGTGCCAGGGTAGCGCCACATTGTTTCCGGGCAATGCCTGCCGTTGTTTGACCCTGCAAACCAGTACTCCTTGCTCAGAGCAATCGTCACCAGCAAGGTCTTTGAAACGCATCAGGGGGTTTGAATATAAGACTTGATCCACATATCGTGCTTGTGAGTGTAGCAGAAAGGTTCAGGATAAAGGCCGTTCCACAGGACTTTTTCAATATTTCCTGCGCCTGCCTTAACCTCTTTTAAACTGAAAGGTGTTAATTCGAGAATAGCTATCCGGCCCGCAAGGGTTTCACTGACCTTTTCAAAATAGTATTTTCATTTAGTCAATGTTATTTTTTTGGAGTTTAGTCAAATGAATATTTGGGTTGACTTCCCATCAATTTTTACATATTTTAACAACTAATTTAAAAATATAATATATAATACTTAAATGAATCATGCCTGATAAGACAAAAGGCCAGATAGAGGCAAAGATTTCAGCTTGGATAACAAGCTTTGAGAAAGAGCAGCTTGGCAGAGGACCTACCGAAGTTCGCACCTTCATCGTTCAGGATATAATTCTTATTCGGATAAAGGGTGTGCTGACGCCAGCCGAAAAAAATCTTGCTCAAGAGACTGATGGCTCCCGACTGGTTAAGCAGGTTCGCGAGAGACTTATTGAAAGTTCTCGGGCAATGATTGAAGAATCTATTGAAAAAATTATTGATTCAAAGATTATTAGCTTACATTCTGATATCAGCACCATTACAGGTGAGCGGTTTATTGTACTAACATTAAAAAATGATCTAGAGGGCAGTCTAAGACAAAAAAGATAACAGAAAAAATTATACAAGACCTTGTTGTAATTCAATCGATAATTATTGCAAAGCATTTATTATCACTGGCAGACTTGTTGGAAAATATTTTCTAATTTGAGACGATTCGCTAAAAAGTAAGCCAGCACTTAAAACCCTCTTTGAGGGGTGTGTGCTGGTTTTCTGATTTATTATCAACCATAGCCGGTGCATAGAAACAATCCATAAATACTTAATTTTACTATATAAAATTACAATCAACGCGGGGAATCTGTGGTCTGAGATTTCATATACTGTATTTAATGCTTGACTTTTTTCCGTACTTAGATCATTTTTAAGAATATAACGGAAGACATGTTAGAGAACATTCTCTAAGGGAGAAGGTTAGCTAAACAGTAAGCCGGTACTCAAGATCTTACAAAAAGGTGAGTACCGGCTTTTTTTGTCTTTATTCTGAATGAAACATGCAAAGGAGCTGAACGATGAGAAAAAAAATGATGACTGCTGACGGCAATACGACAGCTGCTCACGTGCAATCGTTTTATCACTTTGCAATTAATTGCAAGCCGGTCACATTGCACATTAAAGTTTCAGGGCATCCTTAGGAGATATTATGAACGGAACAGACTATAAAATTCTGGAAAACAAAATAATTATTCGATCCAGAGGCAGAATATGTGAAACAGCTGAAGAACTGATTTCAAGTGAACTATTCAGAGAAGTATTACGTCTGGCAGTTAAAAATCTACTGGAAAGAGAATCGATGTTATTGGGCATCTTCGGCAAAGAGTGGCCGAATGATAAAAATCTGGAACTGCTATGTCGGACCTTGGCGTTTTTGTGCAAAATGCCTGGGAACCTTGTTCCTAAAGTTGTTGAAGGTTCCGAGACCTTTTTTGAAGATATCCAATTGTTTGACGGGTTCGTTGAGTATCTGTATAACTTTTGGCGCAGCTTCGACAGGTTTGTCGTCTGTACTACAGAAGGCACTGAACTTGACAAGCGACCTTATCGAACCTTCAATGATACTATTGAAACACTGGCTCATTTGTCGCGGGCAACTTACCGGGATGTGCGTGAAAACATAACCGGCCGGCATCCCAACATATACCGTCAGGTAAGGGCTGGCGCAGAAATAGCTGCCATTGCTTTCCCAAAAACATTTACAGGTCTAAAAGCTCCTTATAGCAATTTAAACCGCATGTTTGTGATCAGGCAGATCCTGCTTTATCCGCCTCTGGTGCTTAATCCGCCGATGAACAAAAGAACCGGAAAATTTATAAGAATTGATCAAAATCCGCTGCAGCATATCCGCATTAATGAAAAAGAGTGGATGTGTTATCCGGCAAAAGTCGGTGAGCTGTTAATGCTTATTTGTTTTCATGAGAAGTTCTATGAATTGGGATTTTCATTGTGCAATCTGTTTGAACTTGCAACGGAGAACGACCTTCAACGCAAACCAGATGCTGTTTACGCCTTTGGTGTCCCAGGTGATGCGCTTGATAACTTGGCAGAATTTCCTACGGTCTTCTATGATGACAGTGAAAATGATCTGCTTGTAGCCGCGGCCCCCGGCAGGAATGAATTTGGCTATTTCGGGTATCTAAAAAAGATGGTGCTAACACTTCACAATATAAAGATGATGAAGCGTGGCAGATTGCCGTTCCACGGTGCGCTGGTCAAAGTGATTTTGCAAGGCGGAGAAGAGGCAACGATTTTGTTAATTGGTGATACCGGAGCCGGTAAATCCGAAACGCTTGAAGCTTTTCGCCTTCTGGGGGAGGAGCACATCAGGGAACTGATCATCATTGCAGATGATATGGGCTCGCTTGAAATTGTCGACAATAACGAAATCATCGGCTACGGCACCGAAACCGGTGCGTTTCTCCGACTGGATGATTTGCAGCCCGGTTATGCCTTCGGACAAATTGACCGGTCAATTTTCATGAGCCCGAGCCAGACGAATGCCCGCATTGTTTTGCCCGTTACAACCTATGAAGAGGTAATACGCGGGTACCGTATTGATTATATTTTATATGCTAACAATTATGAGGAAGTGGATGAAGACCATCCGCTCATAGAGCAATTCGACACTGTCGAGTCAGCTCTCCATGTGTTCAGGGAAGGAGCGGTCATGAGCAAGGGCACTACCACCACCAAGGGTTTGGTACATTCCTATTTTGCCAATATTTTCGGACCACCGCAATACAGAGCACTGCATGAGGAACTCGCATTGAGATATTTCACGGCTTTTATGTCCAGCGGGATATTTGTTGGTCAGATCCGAACCAGGCTCGGGATTGCCGGCATGGAGGGGAATGGACCGGAGATGGCGGCAAAAGAGTTACTACAACTTATTGCTGATAAGGCCATTGATAATTCAGGAGTTTGTTAATGAAATGCGCCAAATGCAGAAAAGATTTAATAAAGGAAGGCGGCTATTATCCGACCCCCGAAGGGGATTTTTGTTCTGAGTGTTATGGTCGTAAAAGAAAGAAAAGAAAGCCAGTGTCGAAAGGTAATCGAAAAACAATAAAACAAGGACAGGAGAAATAACATGTTAGGAAACACATTCGGCAGATTATTCAGGATAACAACAGTTGGTGAAAGCTACGGTATCGGTAAAGGCAGCGGGCTGGCGGTCATCATCGATGGAGTTCCACCCGGCCTGGCATTGACTGATGCTATCATACAGCAAGAGCTTGATAAGCGCAGGCCGGGGGTAGGCAAACTGAACTCACCCCGCAAAGAAACCGATCAGTGTCATATTTTTGCAGGCCTTGGACAGGACGGCGTAACAACCGGA
>JANQFE010000166.1 GCA_028278025.1 Thermodesulfobacteriota bacterium
TTTTAGCATTGTATAATCTCCTTTCAGTATTTAAAGATTATACAATGTGTCGACGATCTCCTGACACAGGAAGTGTCGACGATGTGGTGAAACATGCCAACTATATGCTATTATAAAATGCCTGTCACGGCTTGCCTGCTGGGATTGTGGGGTTCAATAAAAACTAAAGGGACTTTTATTATTCATAGTATTACCATTATGAAAGTAACAGGTGTTAATCTATTCAATGTACAATTTTTTTGCCATAGTCAACCATGGTGTTTTTAAAACAACATGCCGCCATGCCGTTTAAAAGCATTTTATTCCGTTTCACATAAAAAATACACCAAAAAAAATGAAAAATTAGCCCTTTTAGCTAATTTACAAAGCTCACCTATGTGATACATTCGGCCCACATAGATTGTTTACTTACAACAGCTCTTTTCAAAAAAAATGCTTTCAAAAACCTACAGCAGTGCAATTCTGGGTGTCGATGCTTACATACTGGAGGTTGAGGTAGACATTGCACCCGGCCTACCCTACTTCTCCACCGTGGGCTTGCCTGACGGGGCAGTTAAGGAGAGCAAGGACCGGGTTAAATCAGCCATAAAAAACATGGGATACAGCTTCCCCGGAACTCGCATTACGGTCAATCTGGCCCCGGCTGATATTAAAAAAGAGGGATCAGCTTTTGATTTACCCATTGCAATTGGAATCCTTGCAGCTAATAAACAGATCCTTGATGGGCGAGCTCTTTCAAAATACATCCTGCTGGGTGAGCTTTCCCTTGACGGAAGAGTTAAATCTGTACGCGGGGCTTTGCCTATAGCCGCGGCCTGCAAACAGAATAATATAGACGGCATAATACTACCAAAAGAAAATGCTCCGGAGGCTGCTATTGTAAATGGTCTTACTGTTCTCGGTGTTGAAACTCTGTCACAGGTTGTTGAGCTTTTGAACGGCTCTGTGCAGCTTACCCCCACCAAAGTAGATATACATGCTATCTTCAGCAGGCTGTTTGACCTGTCTATAGACTTCTGCGATGTTAAAGGCCAGGAGCATGCCAAAAGAGCTATCGAAATTGCAGCTGCCGGCGGGCATAACCTGTTGATGGTTGGCCCGCCCGGGGCCGGCAAAACCATGCTTGCAAAGCGCATTCCGACAATTCTACCCCCCTTAACTTTTGAAGAGGCCATAGAAACAACCAAGGTTCACAGTGTAGCCGGCATACTGGGATCTGAAAATCCGCTGGTGGTAAACAGGCCTTTCCGCTCTCCCCACCATACCATTTCAGATGCGGGACTCATCGGCGGAGGCACAATCCCGCGGCCCGGCGAGGTAAGCCTGGCCCATAACGGTGTACTGTTTCTTGATGAACTTCCGGAGTTTAAAAAAAATGCCCTGGAGGTCATGCGCCAGCCCCTTGAAGACGGCAAGGTTACTATTTCGCGAGCCATAACTTCCATTACCTACCCTTCCCGTTTTATGCTGGTTGCGGCAATGAATCCGTGTATGTGCGGCTATTTTTCTGATCCCAAGCATGAATGCTCCTGCACGCCTTTGCAGATCCAGCGCTACTTGACAAAAATCTCCGGCCCCCTGCTCGATCGTATTGATATCCAGATTGAAGTGCCGCCCCTGAGCTACAAAGAGCTTGCTGACAAACTACCCGCTGAGCCTTCATCTGTGATCCAACAACGGGTAGAAAAGGCTAGAGGGCTTCAGCACAAGCGCTTCAGCCGCTCCAAAATCCACTGCAATGCCCAGATGAGCACCCGCCATATCCGTTCCCACTGCCGAGTTGACAGTGCCTCCCACCAGCTGCTTGAACAGGCTATTGATAAGCTGGGCTTATCAGCGCGGGCCTACACCCGTATCCTGAAAGTCTCCCGCACCATAGCCGATCTTGGAGGCGCGAACCAGATCACCTCAGAGCATATATCTGAAGCAATCCAGTACCGCAGCCTTGACCGGCAATTTCACTTCTAATGTGTTTTCATTGCACAAAGTAATTTCAGCTTTCTCATTGGTACGTTTTGATTGTTTCAAGCCCAACATAACCTCTTACATTTCTTAAAGATGATTACATTATTACCGATAATACAGCTCAAAGAATAGTAACTTAGTATGTTGGGGAAAAATAATGAAACAGCAAAATTCGAATCAGAAATTGATGAAGACCGGTGAATTGCTGCTGGAAAACGGATTGATTACCCGGGACCAGCTGAATGTTGCACTTGAAGTAAACAAGGAAAAAAATAAAAAGGTCGGCGAAATCCTGGTAGATATGGGCTTTGTTACCGACGAGGATATTGCCAAAATCCTGTCAATACAGTTGGGTATTCCTTTTATAGATTTTTCTTTTGCTGTTGTCGAGCCTGCTGCAATTCAACTTATCCCTGAAAAACTCTGTCAGAAGCATGCCTTAATTCCTATAAGCATTGAAAAAAACGTCATAAAAGCTGCTTTTACAGATCCTCTGGATATTGTGGCTATTGATGAACTAAGATTTGTATCTGGGCGATCAGTCCAGCCGGCAGTATCAACTTCTAGTCAAATAAAAGAAGCCCTGGCACATCATTATAACCTCAAGGCATCTCTGCAAGATCTGGTAGAAACGGTGAACGTGCACATGCCTTTGGAGGTTATCTATACCGAAACCGATGAAGTGGATATCGCAGAACTGCTTAAAAGAAGTGAGGCCACGCCTGTTATTACAATGGTTAACGGAATAGTAACCGGCGCTATTCAAAACAACGCAAGTGATATACACCTTGAACCTCAAAAGAATTGCCTGAAAATAAGAGAAAGGGTTGATGGATTATTACGGGATGTAGTGGTGTTTCCAAAATGGGTCCAAGGACTTGTGACGTCACGTATAAAGATAATGGCCAAAATGGATATTGCCGAGAAAAGGATCCCTCAAGATGGAAAAATAACAGTACGCTGTCAAGGTAGCAATATGGACCTGCGGGTTTCTACGCTGCCTACGCAATATGGTGAAAATGTTGTTATAAGAATCTTAAATGCGCAATCTGCAATAGTTAATTTGGATAAGTGCGGGCTTTCACAGAACAATTTTGAACGGGTACTATCGATGATTGAGAAACCGCAAGGTATAGTTCTGGTTGCAGGGCCAACCGGAAGCGGCAAGACATCAACGCTGTATAGCATGATTAATCACATCAAATCAGATACAATTAATATTGTTTCTCTTGAAGATCCGGTTGAATATGATTTTTCATGGGTGAGCCAGGTTTCGATTAATGAAAAGGTAGGACTATCTTTCCCCTTTACGCTCAGGTCTGTCCTGCGGCAGGACCCTGATGTGATTATGGTCGGTGAGATACGTGACCAGGAGACGGCCTTTATTGCGGCGCAGGCTTCAATTACAGGGCATCTTGTTTTAAGCTCTATACATACCAATAACGCCGGAGCAACAATCGCCCGTTTGAAAAATATGGGACTGCCCCCCCACCTCATTGTTTCTTCTTTAAATGGTATTATTTCCCAAAGATTAGTTCGACTCATTTGTCCCGCTTGCAAAACAGCTTACAAGCCATCATCAGAAGATTTTCTTAAAATAGGGATTAAGAATCAGGAAATACAGAACTTAACCGTTTATATGGGAAGGGGTTGTAAACAATGCAGCAATACGGGTTATCAGGGAAGAACCGGAGTCTTCGAAACCATGGTTGTCAATAAGAGGATCCGGGAGTTGATAATTTCTGATGCATCTGAAGATGCCATCACAGAAGAGGCCCTGTCTTCAGGCATGACTGATATATTCCAGGATGCCTTTGAGAAGGTTAAAGAGGGTTTAACAACAATAGAAGAACTGAACAGGGTCCTGATGTTTAAAGAATAACAGTCAAGGAAGCATTGTCATGGTAAATATTGATGTTACCGGCGAACTGATTAAACAAAAAAAAGAATACAAACGCTCAGGTCAGGACCGCCGTACCGGTCTTGACCGGCGCGTTGCTTATGATTTGGATTATTTTGAGAATGGCGGTGACGAAAATCGTAAAAATAAAGAAGATCGTCGCATATTCGGAGAAAGACGAGAAGGCTGGGTAAGGGTTACCGAGTGGAGCAGTGTATGTATAGATGTATTAAAAAAATAATGATTCATCACTCCCATAAAATTTCTGCTTTTCATGTGCTGTGCTTTAACTAAAAAGTCGCCCTTGAAAAAAAGCCAACACGTTGAGATAACAGCTTTTATTGAGAAAAAGGCTGTGGCATAATCACCAGAAAAGGCAGTAATAACCTC
>JANQFE010000032.1 GCA_028278025.1 Thermodesulfobacteriota bacterium
TCTGGGATAGTTGCGCCTGTTTGCAGGAATTCTTATGTCAGGGTCTGTTTGTTGTACTGTTTTGTAGCAATTGTTCGCTCTCGTTGCCTGTCTTGATCGTAAATTGTATGAAATTTATGATCCAATTCTTGTGGCTTGGTCAGACTCATGAATAATCCGAGCTAGGGCTCCTGATTTGTTCTCCGAACGTTTTGGATCAATAGGGTAATCTTTATTTAATACTGTACGGGAAAGATAATGTTGAGGACGGTTTTATTGAGTAAAAATGTTAGCATCTTGTTGATTTTTTGTCTTGATTGATTGTTCGTTGGTCAGATTTTGTGTAGTGTTGCTGCAAAGAGGTAACAAGCTTTTGTAATGCCGGTCCCAGGACTATGGGATACCTACGTTTAACGGAGACCTTTTTTAACCAGTCAGGCAGTTTTGATACGGCCTCAAAACAATACTGCCGGGTTTCTGTAAGCGGTATCTTTTTTCTTATCCGCTTTCCTTTTTTTACCACAGGCTGAAGCAGGGGTGCTCCATCAACTGACTCCTCAGCAAGAGCAAGTATATCCCTGTGGTATGTGCCGGCCGGATCTGTCTGCCGGAATATCTGTTTTGTGCCGGGCAGGGTCTGTTTTTCTTCACTCAACTTAATCTTGGGCCCGTCTTTATCCTCAACCAGTTTATATACGCCGGGCAGGGCCGCAACCGGTTTTGCGGTTATCAGTTCGGTGCCGACACCATATGCATCAATCGGAGCCCGGCGCCTTTTTAGGTCCTGTATTTTATATTCATTCAAATCACCACTTGCAAAAATTTTAATATAGCTGAGGTTGTGACTGTCAAATATCCGGCGCACCTTTTTTGCCAGTGCTGCCAGATCACCGGAATCAAGGCGAACCGCACCAACGCGTTTGCCCTGCTGCTCGATTTCCTTGGCAACGATTACCGCATTGCGGGCCCCCTGGATAGTATCATAGGTGTCTATCAGCAAAGTGGGATTATCAGGAAAAACCTGAACATAGGCCCTGAAGGCCTCCAGCTCAGAAGCAAAGCTCATCACGAAGCTGTGTGCATGGGTGCCTGCTACGGGGATCCTGTATAGCTTGCCTGCTTTTACATTGCTTGTTGCCCTGGTTCCGGCGAGATAAGTTGCGCGTGAGCCCTTTATGCCGGCATCCTCCTCCTGGGCTCTGCGCAGGCCAAAGTCAACAACCCCGGCTGGATGGGCCGTGTTAACAACCCTGCTGGCCTTTGTTGCTATCAGTGTCTGGAAATTTACTATGTTCAGCACAGCGGTTTCTATAAACTGGGCCTGGGTTCTTTTAGCGGTAATCCGCAGCAGTGGTTCTGCCGGGAAGACAGGCGTGCCTTCCCTGACAGCATACATATGGCCTTCAAACCGGAAGGATTTTAGGAACTCCAAGTAGTCGGCTTTAAAACTCTGCTTTTTCAAATAGGTAAGATCGTCAGTAGAAAATTTTAATGAGGTAATATAATCAATCACATCCTCTATGCCATTGGCAATATAATAGCCCCAGTCAGGGGGGAGTGAGCGGATACACAAGTCAAAAGTGGCGACATCATCTTTGCAGTTATAGAAGTAAGCCGCATTCATTGTCAATTGGTACAGGTCGGTGAGTAGTGTTTTGTTGTTGTCTGCCATAAACATACCGTAGAACTGCAGAGGTTGTTACATGCAAACCAGTTGGGTGCTATGTACAGCGGTACCTAACCAGGATTTTACATGTCACATTCAAAAACAGCCTTTACTACTTTAACACACCAGCAACCGGGTTTTCTATAATACATGGAAGGTGTGGAGGAATTCAGCATGATTTTTGTTGGCCGTCAAGATCTCTTGTTCTGAACCCAGAACCTTTACCAGCCCCTTAGTTGCAAACTCTCGCATACAATCGGCAAACTCCTTAAAATCATCTGCAGAGGTGCCGAGGATTTCCTCACGCATCTGTTGACGCAGGTCATCGGTGTTGCCGTTCAGAAAACGTTTTATGGATGTATAGCCCTTTTCATCAGGAAGCATGTATGTGTCAATCTCACCAATTGCTCCGATAATGCTCTTGGTCAGTTCAGCATCCTGCAGTGTTAGCTCGTTAAGGAATCGTACTGTCTGATCAAATACAGTAAGGGTGAGCATCAGGTTGGGATCCCGGTATGAAACAAAGGTAAGTACGCCCGACAGACGGTCAAAACGACAGAACGCACCGTAGGCACCACCCTGTACCCGGACCTGTTCCCAGAGCCAGGAGTTGCGCAGAAAATGCGTGATGACGTGTATACAACCTTTATAACGGTATCCAAGCTCGTACAGATTCACACCTTTACCGACATAATTAACCTGAGAAGGTACCATCAGGCCTTCACATGCCGGCAAGGGCTCAAATGTCCATGGAACAGCCGCACTATTTTGTTCAGGAAAATCGTGGAGGAATTCATGCACTACTGATTCGTGCTCTGACCAGATGTCCCTATCTGCCGTAATATTAATAATCATCGAAGACCGGCCAAGAAGTATCCGGCGCATATCTTCAAGTGTGTGCCGGATTTCCTTCCAGTCGGCAGAAACTCTTTTTTCAAGCTCTCTCAGAAAAAAAAGATAACTAAGCCCGCTCATGGCTTCATCTGCACGGCAGGCCTCATTGAAATGGGCCCGAAGGCGACGGGCCACGATCTGATGGCCGTGAGGAATGAGGTTCTGCTCCTGTTTGGCCTTTTCTTCCAGAAGTATCTGTTTGAAACGGGTTTGGTCGTCAAAGCGGGCTGAATGCAGCACTTCGGAAAAAATTGTAATCAGCTCTGGAGTCAAAGTGCCCATGGCCTTGCCCCGTAGAAAGAGCCAGGCGGCCGCATCATCGCTGCTCTGTATGCCGGAGGTAAACAGTGCTGTTTTGATTCCGCCGGTTTTTTGACTAATAAGCTGAGACAGGGATACAAAATCCTGCTTTTCTGTCCCCATCTCTAAAAGGGCTCGACCGAAAAGGGGTGCATACGGCAGATACTGGGCCGGCAGCACGTGGAGGTTTAAACCGACATCACAATAGAAGATACCGCTGGTAAAAAGGTCATGGTAGAGCAGCTGCGTGCCGGCCGCTTCATAACAGGCACGCGGTATAGGCATGTTTGTGTTTCGAATTTCAGAAAGCTGTAGCCTGGGAATAGTTGCCAAAGCTTCCGAGCTGTCCGGGGTCTGCTGTAACTGCCGGAGCTTCCGGGCTGTCTCAACGATATTTTGGAGCTTGGCAGCAGTCATGGAGGAGCGGACATCCTGGATCCGTTCCTGTTCTTGACGGGCTGTTTTTTGGGCTAACCGGGAATCGGGCTTTAACGTGACCGTGGATCTGTGAGGGTTTTGTACAAAGAAACGGGATAGCAGTTCCGCAAAGAAAGCATTGTTTGCCTGCAGCTTTGCTTTAAGCTGACGGAGCGGGACTTCAAAGGCCAGGATTTTGAATGGATCGCCTCCATACAGCCAGGTTTTCAATATTCGAATCATGAGCAGCAGGCCGCGGGGAAAGGTACCGCTGTGGTTTTCCCGCAAACGAAACTCAATAGTGTTCATTGCAGCTTCCACGGTACGTTGATCGATACCCTTATTGGCAAGGGTTGACAGGCTTTCAAGGATAAGTGTTTCAATTTTTTCAGCGTTTTTACAATCAATCCCCTTCAGGCCGGTCGAGAAATACATTTGACGCAGATCACTTTCAAGTCCAAGGCCTGCAAGGCCGTCTCCAAGGCCTGAATCAATCAGGGCCTTGCGCAGTGGTGAGGCAGGCATCCCCAGCAGGATATATTCGAGTACCGTACATGCAAGGTTTGCCGCTATGTCGGTTGTCTCTTCAAGTAGAAAATTTACGGTTAGCATGCCTTTTCTGCCCTGGGTCTCATTGGCACCGGAAGGGAACCGCCTGGTTTCTTTTCGGGGCCGGGAGAACAGGGGCTGTAGAGATATAGCCGAATCAGGTTCCAGGCCATCAAAGTTTTTAATATATTCATGCACGCAGCGCAGGCGCTCCTGGGGGTCATCATCACCATAGAAATATATTCTGCAGTTGGAAGGATGATAATAGCGTTGGTGGAACTCTTTAAATTGCCCATAGCTCAGTTCAGGGATTTTACACGGGTCTCCGCCCGAATCAAGGCCATAGGTATTATCAGGGAAAAGAGACTGTTGACTGTAGAGGGCTAGTAGATTTTCAGGTGAAGAATAGGCGCCCTTCATTTCATTATATACTACACCTTTATATGACAGGATACCGTCCGGGTTGTCGAGTTCATAGTGCCAGCCCTCCTGCTGAAAAATATCGGGGGTTATGCGTGGGAAAAAAACAGCATCAAGATACACATCAACAAGATTATAGAAATCCTTCAGGTTCTGGCTTGCTACGGGATAGCAGGTTTTGTCAGGGAAGGTGAATGCATTCAGAAAAGTCTGCAGGGATCCCTTCAGCAGTTCTACAAACGGTTCCTTAACAGGATACTTGCGTGAGCCGCACAGTACGGAATGTTCAAGAATATGAGCAATACCGGTTGAGTCTGCAGGGGGAGTGCGAAATGTTATTCCGAATACTTTGTTGGTATCATCATTGGCCAGCGATAACAGCTCAGCCCCGGTGGGTTTATGCCGGAACAGCTGGACATGTGTTTTTAGTTCACTTATAGGTTGTTCTGCAAGCAGTTCAAAATCATACATGGTTTTCATCTGCTACCTCGTTAGAGTATTTCCCTTGTTTCTTTAGTCCTTGAGCACCGCGAAGGCTGATACGGTTCGGCTGCCTGCGGTTATGTGCTCGCTGGAATATCCAGAAACTACTCTGTCGTCCATCGCTGGCACCGCCGCAGTTGCTTTTACCACATCAGCCTTCGCAGTGCTCAATTGTGCGGCTACGCTTTTTTGAGACATGCTCTAATAGAAAAACAGGTTCTCAAAGGTAATGGCGTACAGCATGCATGTTTTTTATAATGAAAAAAGATTTATAAAGCAAATGAATTAGTAGGAAAGCTAAGAAGGTTTTTTTGGTGTGCTGCTGTATGGTCCTTGCCCGATCCCGCTTTTGCTGAGCGTTTAGGCGGTAGTAAGGTCACAAGCACTTTTGAGCCAGGCTGTGCAAAAAATGTGATCCATCATCGTGGGCCTCGTCTTTTACCTCCATCCGGATCTGGCGCAGTTTTGGCAGGACGCGCAGGAATGCATCAAATACTCTGGGATCAAAGTGAGTACCCTTATCCTGTGACATTATTTGAATTGCCTCGCCTTCAGACAAGGCCGGTCTGTAGACACGTTTATGCACCAGAGCATCATAAACGTCAATTACGGCAACAATGCGAGCCGATTCAGGAATATCCTCACCTTTCAGTCCGTAGGGGTAGCCGGAACCATCCCATTTTTCCTGGTGGGAAAGGGCAATGTCACGGGCCATTTTAAGCAGTGAAATTTCAGAGCCACTGAGAATTTTCCCTCCAATAATAGTATGCATCTTAATAACCTCAAATTCTTCTGCTGTCAGTTTTCCCTGCTTAAGCAGGATATTGTCCGGTACGCCGATCTTTCCAATGTCATGCATCGGAGCGGCTATACGTATCTCATCCACTGCTTTAGACGGCCAGCCAAGTTCTTCTGCAAGCACTGAAGCATAAAGACCCAGACGACGAATATGAGAGCCCGTTTCTTCATCCCGGAATTCACATGCTGCTGTAAGACGCAGGCATATTTCTTCTTCCCGGCGGTTAATGTCAGCCATGCGGGTTCTTACATCATTTTCCAGTCGGGTTTCATATTCCTTACTCTCCAGGCTTAATCTGCGCCGCTCAAGTGCATTAGCAACACTTATGGCAATTTCATTTAAGTCAAAGGGTTTTATGACATAGCCATACGCACCAAGCTGAAGTGCCTGCAGAGCAGTCTTGCGGTCATCAACAGCCGTTACCATTATAACCGCCACAGTAGGATAATCCTTGCGGACTATAGCCAGAAGCTCAATGCCTGATTTGCCGGGCATATTAATATCGGAAATAATAAGGGAGTAGTCTTTTTCGGCCAGCAGCTCTAAGGCTTTTTCAGCGCAGTCAGCAATTTCACAGACATACCCCTCAGTTTGCAGGCTTTTTGATATTACGTCACTTACGATCTGTTCATCATCAACAATCAATATTGTTTCAGGGGTGATACTCTTTAACACCTGTCGTACTCCATGGCACTACTTAGACGTTTAGGTCAGCAGCATATCCTGTTGCGGCTTTTCTGAAGAATGTATCTATCGGCTTTTAAACAACATGTGATAATTCGGCTTCTTATGTTTGAAACATGAGCAATATTTGTACATTTGCTATAAAGGGTTTTTACCGGAGGGCCTCTGCCGGGGGGATGTTATCTGTACCAGTGTTTTATTTGATATGAAACAACAGTAATAGGCAATTATTACAACTTTTTTAACATTATCTATAAATTTTTTAGTATGTCAGCGGCAAAAGAAATTTTTTTTGCAGATATTGTGTAATATATAATAGATAATAGAGACACTCTTGCTGAGTGCGGCTGCGTGATAATTATTGAGGAACACTGAAATCACGGCGTATGCCACCAAATTTGAGTATAGTTCGTGACTAAAAAGTAATTGACAAGCTACTACAACTTTTCTATATTTCTAAATTCTCAAGACCAAGAGTTGCTCCCCCGTAGCTCAGTCGGCAGAGTCCCGCAGCAAGCAGGATTAACCACGGGGCTTGGGGAAAAGCGTTCGTGCAAGATAGTATAAGATGCTGTTGTAGATTTAAATTTTGCTCTGTGCTCCCCAGTAGCTCAGTCGGCAGAGTCCCGCAGCAAGCGGGATTAACCACGGGGCTTGGGGAAAAGCGTTCGTGCAAAATAGTATAAGATGCTGTTGTAGATTTAAATTTTGCTCTGTGCTCCCCAGTAGCTCAGTCGGCAGAGTCCCGTAGCAGGCGGGATTAACCACGGGGCTTGGGGAAAAGCGTTCGTGCAACACAGTATAAGACGCTGTTGTAGATTTAAATTTTGCTCTGTGCTCCCCAGTAGCTCAGTCGGCAGAGCAGGTGGCTGTTAACCACCGGGTCCGTGGTTCGAGTCCGCGCTGGGGAGCCAAGAATAAAGTAAGCCCCTCCTAAGTCCGGAGGGGCTTAGCTTTGTTGCGAACACTATGCCCTACTATGTTTATATCCTGCAAAGCCTGTCCAGCCATCGCTACTACTGTGGATATTCCCGTGATGTGCAGCGACGACTTAGGGAACACAATGATCCAAACTATCGACTCAGCAGAACCACCAAGGTTTTTGCCGGTCCCTGGAACCTGGTTTGGTCCCGGCAGCTCACCAGCAGAGCTGAGGCCATGAAACTTGAAAAACAGATTAAAAAACGAGGTATCAGCAGGTTCCTTGAACATGTTCAGTCGGCAGAGTCCCGCAGCAGGCGGGATTAACCACCGGGTCTGTGTGAGCTTGTCCTGAGTGTAGGGAAGGGAGTTCGCGCCGGGAGCCATCGAAAGAAAAAAGGCTGCTGGAATAAACTGCAGTGGCTTTTTCTATAATTTATTCTTGTTATGTGATCCCTCCAGAAAACTCAAAATAACCATCCACCAGCTGAATCCCAAAACATTGTGGCAATCAACCAAGGTAGAACGATTGAGCCCATAGGTTATTTACGGAACGTAGCGGAGCAAAAATCAAGTGCAGCGATTTGTTACCTTTTGCTCTGACACTCTGTATTTGTGTGCTACTTATAGTCTGTAGACTTATAGTCATCCAGTTTATAGGATTAACATCAATAATTGAGGGTAAATAATCATGTCAAAAAATACAATAAACAACAAACTAAGAAAGCCGAGCCAAAAAATTACACGAATCCTATCAAGCAACATCCGAGCATTTAGGAACATTAGGGGACTATCTCAGGAAGCTTTGGCAGAAATGTGCAGTCTTCATCGCACCTATATTGGAGCCGTGGAAAGAGGGGAAAGAAATGTCACTCTCAGCACATTGGAGCTAATCGCTGAGGCTCTTGGAGTTAGTGTTCCAGAACTTTTGACTGTAGAAAGCATCAAAAATGGCAGGGAAAAATAAAATTATACAACGATACATTAAAGCTATTCAAAAAAGCGGTCTATCAATATACGACTCTATAGAGATCGGTGACCCCGAGCTCTGGATTCCTACACCGGAGCTGGAAGAATTGCTTGACGCTGCAATGAGGGGGATCTCGCTTGCCGGTCTTCCGTTACGGACCCGCTCGAAAGCAGTGAAGGGACACGTTTGCCGGGCGCTTGGCTATCCAGTTCCGCCGACTTTTAGGAAGACACAGCCGCGCTTTCCCGGTCAACTTTTTGATACTTACGTTCAGAAATCGAATAATCTCCAGGTCTGGAATGAAGAACTTTCGCCCACAAGGCGCTATGTGCTCATCCATGTAAGTGAGGGTGACGTGATCACGAGGGTGAAGGTTGTTACGGGCGATACCCTGGCTTTTCTGGATACAACTGGCACGCTAACCCAAAAGTACCAAGCGCGGTTGATCCCCGGTGAGGCGAAGGCTGAGTTGATCGTGGAAGAGGATACAAAGCTTCTTCGAACCTTCGTGCGTGCAGGTCTTGATCTATCAGTTGTTGCAAGCCCGGTAAATCATCCTCAGGCTGGTCTGTTGATGCCCATCAGAGAAATTTTTGATCGACTTCAACCCCTATTAGGGAAAGGGTTTGCGGACATCGGCTATGACCAGGAGCGCAATCGGGGAGCATCATTGCACCGGCTAATATGCCAGCACTTGGGATATACCGACTACCGGGACGACGGGCAATTTCCAGACATTCGTCATCAGCTTCTTGAAGTGAAACTGCAAACTTCACCGACCATCGATCTTGGTTTGGTTTGTCCGGACAGTGAGGAAAGTCTTGATGTTCCGAAGATTGAGGGGCACCAGATTCGGCACTGCGATGTGCGCTATGTGCTGTTCTATGCATTAACAGACGAGAAGAACGTTACCCTGACACACTTATTTTTGGTGACAGGCGAAAAATTTTTCACACGGTTTCCGCAGTTTCAGGGGAGAAGGTACTGAATAAGAAGCTCCAGATTCCACTACCGGCCGACTTCTTCAACAGCTAATCCAAAGGCCTCCCAGACCATTGAGTTCAAATCATCTTTGAGCTGATCGGCCTCGGATGCCGTACTACATTTATATACACGTTTTGCCTTCGCGACTATAGCCTTGCCACGCTGAGTGTCCGGATCAGGCAGGGGAAACTTCTCGACATACTGCGTAATAAAGCGGCGGCGGCCTGCATATAATTTATTGTGAAAGCAGTGATCATAAAAGCGCTCTATAAAAGTCGAGTTGCCAACGGCAGCCGCTAGCCATAGCAGATCAGTCTGTTCTGGATTCTTGCAGGCAAGCCAGTAGCAGTCACCGTTAACGACAGAACCGCCCAAGTCGATCCAGAATGTAGGTTCTTCGGCAATATCCCGGAACACGAGTTTAGGGAGATTCCAAGCATCCGGGTCTTGCGGAACCCATATTTCATACCATTTCCGGCCAGATTCGATAACGTATTTGCGGCCTTCGAGCACAGAGCGGTGTGACGTAAGATAGGCTTGACTGTTAGGATATTGTGATAGGTCTACCGCACGACGATGCCCCTGAATAACCTCGTGCGGATATAGTATCTGACTTGGCCGGTTGGAAATAAGGGGTTTAAAGCGACATGCTATGTGATGAGTGGTAAGGGGCTTGAGTAGCTCAGGACGGGCAGCCTTGGACATGTCCATCCAGTCGCTCCTAATAAATACCTTATCCGCACAAGTTTTGACTCCAACTCGAATTTTACCGATGTCACGAAAGGTGCCCCATCTATAGGCTTCCACCTTCGCTAACCAAGTATCAACAGTTTTCGTCACAATGCGCCACACACCATCGGGTGTATCACTGGTATCTAACTTACCATGTATGACATTAAAATGCCTCCCGTCCTCAGTCTCGATAACGCCTTCCCTTTCAAGTGCGGTGATAGGGTTAGTAGCAGTATCGCTTGCTGGATCGGAAGTCTGGTATATTGATGTGAACTCAGGGGCTTCTATCTTGTTTCTGTTTTTGCCCTCAACAAGCAAGACGGCTGGTAGTATGGCGGCATTAAACAACTTTGTATCGCCTAAATCCCAAGTGTGCCGGATGTTGAAACGCTGGAAAAGGGCTTTCCGGACCGAAGCTCCAGATTTTGTTGTCATGAAGCGGTTGGAAACGATAATTCCGGCAATGCCCTTGGGCCTAATTACTTGGGACATGGCGAGAATGAAAGCATAGTAAAGGTCTATGCGGCCGGACAGGCCGAACTGCTTCGTAAGAAGTTTCGCTTTAGTGGCACCCATGATCTGGGTCCGTACATAAGGAGGGTTTGCGATAATAATGTCATAGGTTGGTGGAACGGGCGGACCGAAAAGTGAAAGATTGCCATCCATACTGAAGTGTTTCAGCACGAATTCGAGAAAATTCTCTGATTTAAAATTAACCTCAACTGTAGGAAAACATTTCTTTAATCGACTTGTTGCAATATTAAGGGCATTCTGATCAGTTTCGAACCCATAGACTTTTATTTCAAGACCCTGATAATTAGCAAGCTGCCGTAAAAGACTGACAAGAAGTTCACCATCCCCAATTGCTGGGTCCAAAACACGAAGTGGGCGATCTGCAGGAATCTCGTCAAGTATATTGACAATTTGGCGGGCAACAAAATCAGCAAGAATATTAGGCGTATAAGTTGCGCCACCCGCTTTTTCTTCCGGGACTACTGTATAACGAGGTACTTTCTCTGGGTTGCTGGTTATAGACATTAATTTTCCTATAACAGTAATTTGCTACTCATGGTATTCATTGTTTCACTTGATGTCAAGTTTTAAGTTTTTTAACAATCGAATCCGTTTTGATTTCAGTTAACAGCTAATTTATTCTACTTGGTAGATGTATATGTTTTGTAAGTCTGTTAATTTTTCAACCCCTATCAAATAAATATTTATAACTTTTTACCACAAACAATCTTGCCAATTCAGAATTTGTTAAAAGTCGCATAAACGATAACTGTATGCACTGCAACAAGTGCCGCTAAGTTTAATATATGCACAATTAATATAAATAATTTGAACAATAGTATTGGCTCACCTGACTCTTCTGCCCTTGACCATCCCACGTCAAAGTTGCATCCTTTTTTTCCAGTGCCCAGATTCGTCTGTTTCGGGGAGCCATTCGATGCAACAAGGGTGACCATCTTTTCAGGTGGAACCTTTTCTTACTCATGGCCTTGGCTGTAATATAGTCCTTTGAAACATCGAATGATCATGAACATTGCTGAATGGCCACTGACAGAAAAAGGCAGTCGGATGTTATCCCGGCTGCCTGCAATGAGGCTCCGCCTGTTTTTGCCCTGCACGGTCAAAGGCCGCGATCCAATCCGCGAGAAGGATGTTCGTCCCATCACCACCGCCAGCGTAAAATGTGGGAGAAACTTGTCGAACGCCAAGCACTGTAAGGCGGGCCCCTGAATACACGTCGAAATGTATTTTTTATTTGACTTTTTGATTATTATATTATACATTATGAAAAAACTTAATTGGGAGTTTATTGATGGGTAAATTCGATTTTTCGATAATTCGAAATCTCCGTAAGAAATTGGGAATCACCGCCGAGGAACTGGCCAAACAGGCTGGTTTGACACGGGGGACAATCGCGAAGATAGAGGGAAAAAACAGCAACCCAACCATAGAAACAATTGAAGCTCTTAGCACTGTTTTTCAACTGTCATCAAGTGAATTAATTCGACTTGCCGAAGTGGCACAATGCGAGGTTGGCTCCATCAAGCCTTTTAAAAAAGGTCAATTTGATGGTCGCCACCTCTGGTTTCCTAATTTTGAAATTTACCACCTTCGAGCGGGACCTGGCACCCGGAAGGAATCAGACCCGAAGCATCACGAGAACACGGCCGAAGTGTGCTGGGTGCTTTCTGGCAGGGTCAGGGTGTCTGTGGGTGGACAGACCCACGAGTTGGGACCGGGTATGGCTCTGAGATTCAAGGCCTTGCATGAGCACCGTTATGATGTCATTGAAGAATCCGAGATGTTGTTAATACACCACAGTTTAGTCTAAGTGGAACCCTGAAGATGGGCTACAGAAACAGATTCTTTGATTTCCCGGCAATGGCAAGAAAATATTCGACTCGCAGGGCTCGAGAATACGGTGCATTGCAGGTTGATACCAAATTGAAATAACAGGCAACTGCATAACATTAGAGCCAAGGGAGAAAAAAATGAGGGTTTTAAATATGTTCTCTACTGCAACATTAAACACGCAAAAGGTAGCTGATTGTATCCAGAAGTCCGCTGAAAGTCTCGGGCATCGGGTAGACACGATACAAGTCAATAGGAACCTTGATCCTGAGACAATAGCGTTGCTGGATTACGATTTCATTTTTGTAGGTTCAGGGGTTTATGAATGGCTTCCAAGCAGGGCCATGATGGAGTTCTTGTCGAAATCGCACAAGAAGTATTTAAAGAACGATTTTATCAATGGTGACGTAAAGCCAAAAGCACCCAAAAGAAACGGGAAGAAGGCCGTTGCCTATTGTACTTTTGGCGGAAGCCATACAGGCATTAATGAAGCAATGCCGACCACAAAGTATCTGGCCCAACTTTTTGATCATTTGGGCTTCACCATACTCGCCGAATGGCATTTCGTCGGGGAATATCATGGGAAGTTAAAGATGCTAAACCAGATTGGGCGAATGGGTGATATTTCTGGCAGGCCGAACGAGGAGGACTTACGTCAGGTGGCCTCATTGACATCTGCTATTCTTCAGGTGTGAGCGAATAGTGGCTCTTGACCTATCCGATTAAGAAGGAGTATGAAATGATAAGTGAAAATATCAAAAGGAAAGCCGCGCTTGTTACAGGGACTAGCAAAGGGATTGGGTATGAAGTCGCAAGGCAACTTGCTCAGCAAGAAGGCAAATTTTTTATCGGTTCCAGAGATCTTGAGCGTGGACAGCTGCGCAGAGTTTTACGCGATGAAAGATTAGGCGCTCGGATGGTTAAAATCTGCAAAGGGGCTCCGTCTGTTTTTGCTGAGACTTAGGGACATGCACCTGTAGGACACCAAAAAAACCCAAGGGCAATGCCTTTGTCCTTGGGTTTTTAATAATGATATCTGCACGAAATTATTACAAGATATTCATCCTTAACAACATATACCAGCCTGTTTGTGTCATCAATTCGACGAGACCAGAATCCTGCAAGATTCTCTTTCAATGGTTCAGGCTTTCCTATACCCTTGAACGGTTGCCTCTTTGTATCCTCTATAAGTGCATTGATTCTCTTAAGGGTCTTTTTGTCCTCGGTCTGCCAGTACACGTAGTCTTTCCAGGCCTCGTCTGTCCAGGCCAGATTCTTACGCATCTATGAGATCCCTTTGCTTGTATTTGCCCTTTTCGAACTGTTTAATTGATTTTGCAAGATGTGCAGCATTAGCGGGCGATTTAAGAAGGTGGACCGTCTCCATAAAACTATTAAAAGTTTCAAGTGACATAACGACTGCGTCCTCAGAATCACGTCTCTTAATGACAGTGTAATCAGCATCTTGAACGACCTGATCAAGTACAGTCTTTAAATTGTTTCTCGCTACACTAAAATTAATTACTTTCATAATAGGCCCTCAAGAATTGTACAATATTAAGTACAAGTATAGCATGCATCCAAATGTTGTGCAAGTTATTGTACAACAAAAAAGAATCAAAAAGTGAAGAGACAAGTTATGTATTTATTTTTCCTTTCTTTACATATTTTACCTGTCCCCTTTTGTATTTCAGAACTGAAAAAAAGGTTCAGGAAGGCACCATACGCCTTGAAGAACTAAATACCGTCCTTTGGGTTTTCGTAAAAAGAAGAGATGAGGATAGAGCTTGAAAAAAATACTGACCGATTGAACTGGTAATACCCTATATTGAAAAGCTGCGGATAAGCAGTCTCGATGAACATCAGAAAACATGTACTCTAGTCTCTTCGCTTTCCGGTTTCCGGATCATAGCCAAGACAGGAATCGTATACATCTAATCTCCGATCTGTAAGGGGGTTGTTAAATTCCGACCAATGACGATATCTCGCTTCCATTACGTTTATTTCAGCAAAGACAATCTCGGATTCATCAGTTGATCCCGGGCCGGCCAGCACATCGCCGGACG
>JANQFE010000033.1 GCA_028278025.1 Thermodesulfobacteriota bacterium
CCTGGTGTTTACTACAAAAAACCTTCCGGCACGCCTGCAGCCGGTGGCATCGGATGGGGCTGCAAAGGCGGTGCGAGCGATGTCTGGTAATCAAGAAAGCAGCTGTTTTTGCGAGCACATAGCCTGAAACACGCAGCCCGATGCCGCAGGCTGGTCGCCAATAGTCATGAATAATGCGGGCTAGACTATTCGCTTTAGATGAAGCGCCTTTTCGGTTTTGCACGAGGGCTCTCCCGGTGCTCACACGGACAGCCTAATCCGGCATAATAAAGCCTGTAAGATTTCCGTTTGCTTTCCTCTCAGTACCCACAGTCCTTGCCGCAGCAAAAAAGGCAGAGCCCATGTACGAGACCCTGCCTTTCTTCATTCCAGCATGCAAGCTTGGTATGTTATGCAGCCTGTTTGGCCTTTTCAGGAAACAGTTTTGAAAACATTACCAGAGCTATAAAAGAAAGCGGTATTGATATGATGCCGGGGTTATCAAGTGCTATAGGAGCGGTTGTCGGATCAAGACCATATCTCTCCCACATGCTGGGGGACATCAGAATAATCCCCAGCGCCACGACCATACCTACCAGAATAGAAACTGCCACACCGATAGCCGATGTTTTTTTCCAGAACAGCACCATGAAGATTGCTGGCAGGTTGGCTGATGCCGCCACGGCAAATGCCAAACCGACAAGGAAGGATACGTTCATACCCTTGAACAAAATACCCAGGATAATTGCGATAATACCGACAACGATAGCTGAGATCTTACCGGCTTTCACCTGGCCCTCATCCGACATCTTAATGCCGGCAAAATTGGATAACAGGTCATGGGCCACAGCCCCGGAGGCTGCCACGATAAGCCCGCTGACGGTTCCCAGCACAGTAGCAAACGCGATAGCTGAGATGATGGCGAACAAGGCAACACCGAAAAATTTGGCCAGCAGCGGTGCTGACATGTTGCTGCTTTCCAAATCAAGCACGCCGTTTGTCATGGCACCCAGCCCCATGAAAAGGGTCAGGATGTAGAAAAAGCCGATGGATGCAATAGCCACAATTGTTGATTTGCGCGCATCTTTGGGGCTCGGCACGGTATAATACCGGATTAGAATATGGGGCAGTGCTGACGTTCCAAAAAACAGGGCGATCATCAGGGAAACAAAGTTGAGCTTCGACATAAAAGTAGAGCCTTCATCAACCTTAAACTTCACGCCCGGGCGCATGAGCGTCTCGCCGGAAGTGGGGTTCTGGGTCCATACGGTCACACTGCTTTCACCGTCTTTGAATTTGTTCTTCTTAAAACGCATAACCTCACCCTGGTCAACCGTTGCGAGGAACTTAAACGGACCTACAGAGCCTGTCTCTTCAACTTCCTTGCCGTCAACAACGATCTTACTCATATGGCCTACCTGGAAGAACTTGCGATTTTCCTGGGGCTCACCGTTATAGAGTTTTGAACCGTCAGGAAGCACCGTAGCGGAAAGAGCCTCTTTGAGAACACTGGCACCGTCCTGCTCGCTGATCTGCCACCAGGTGTTAACGCCGTCTTTTTCCAGCTTTACCAGCCCTTTTTCTTTGTTATGCCCGGCAATGCTGTAGGACGCGTCCTCAATAGAGCTGACCTCGCCGCCTGATACGGTGGCCTTGATGGTCGCAAATTCGTGATAGTCCTCAGAGGGTTTCAGCTTGAAACCGTTATTGAAAAGGGCAACGGTCAGAACAGTTGAGAATATAATCAGCAGGCCGCCTTTTAAGAACTGCACATAAGTTGTGGAAGCCATCCCGGCTGTTGCCACAATGAAAATAACAATACCGCCTACAATAATTACGCCGACCCAGTGGGGCATACCCAGCAGAGGTTTCACCAAAGCACCGGCTCCCACCATTTGGGGGATCAGATAACACACCGAGACAATCAGTGTACTGATGGCTGCCGTGAGCTGAATTGCCTTGGAATTAAATTTGTTGTCAAGCGCATCGGTAAAGGTATATTTACCGGATTTCTTTAAAGGTTCAGCTACAACAAAAAGCGCCACAACCCAGCCGGCCAGATACCCGATGGAATACAGAAACCCGTCATAACCCATAAAGGCGATCATGCCGCAGATGCCCAGAAAGGATGCCGCGGAAAGGTAATCACCGGCAAAAGCAATCCCGTTAACGCCCCAGTGGATGGTCCCGCCGGCAGCGTAATAGCCTTTTGAAGACTGGGTTCGTGATGCAAAATATTTTGAAATCCCCAGAACGGCGATAACAAATGCTATAAATAATACTATTGCTAATACTGATGCTTCATAAATCATTTACTTGCCCTCCCCTGCTGATTGATTCATCCGGTTTTCAGCTGCAGTACACATGGCGTTGTAAATCAGCCCCATTACGATCGCTAGAATAATCAAGCCGAATCCGTATACGCATGCCAGGTTAAGTCCGGCAAAAATGATAACTCCCATAAGCTTCGGGCTGAATGTATTGATCGCTACAAAACCTGCATAGACAATACAGTAAACAATAAACAGGTAAATTCCCAGACGTGCCTTATAGTCGGACGCCTTGTCTTCACCCCAGTCTGTTGATGGTCCGTGTGACATTTTTTCTCCTCCTGTCGTTTTGTTAACCTTGCTTTATATAAAAATTTTACGTGTATATAAAAACTGGGTATTATTAATAATAGGGGGGTTGCTCAGGATAAACTGCCTGCGGATTTCCTAATTGCTCTTTATTAACATATTATCTGGGAGCGTGTTGGTGTCCCCGGAAAATCCTGATCACGTGTATAAACCGTTTACATGGTTTATAACACTCTCTTTTATACCCATTACCTACAATGGCCGTACTTCCGGTCCTCTGATACAACCAGTGTGCTAAGCTGCCTGAATAGTGCGTGTAATGTCCCAGAGAAAGACCAGAAAGCAACAATAGTCAAAGCCTATCTTAAATGGAAAAGGAGGTGCAAAACATATGCCATGAGCATACAGGCTTGCAGGATGCACCATAAGTATTTAGAAATGCTTTATATTTAATGAAAAACAACATAAGTGTGCAATTGTTTGATTGCCCGAACAAAACAATTAATTTTGTCAATTTGGCAAAACAAGGCAAAACTTCTGTTATCTTGTCAAAAGCAGACAAACACACGAGATTGTACATATCACCAAACATTCCAGCTGTTCATGGCAGCTCAATACCCTTTTACATTCCCTGATACACTGAACAGTTTATATACTGTAATGATAAACGGCAGTGCCTTTTCAGGGTCTGTTTGTATGGATAGTAACACCAATCGAAAAACCCGCCTTTTATTGAAAACACTGTTTTTTGTAAAAATCATATCTTGCCGGGACATTCTGTCAGCAATATGCAGTTATATAATTTCTGCTCACAGGCACCGGATATACAGTTGACTAAAAAACCCTTAAAGATGTATAGTATTTAAATATATGATGACGAAAAGCACACCTGTTCAATGGAAATCTTTTGCAGTACGCATAATCCTTCCTACGCTATGCACCATTGCACTGTTTCTTTCTGCTATCTTTCTGATTATTATTCCGGCCATTGAAAAAAACAGTCTTGATCGCAAGCGGGAAATGATCCGGGAGCTTACCAATTCAGCCTGGAACATCCTTGCCAAATTCGAATATGATGAGCAAAAAGGCCTGCTGACCCGCGACCAGGCCCAGAAACAGGCCGTGGAACAAATACGCAACCTGCACTACGGTCAACAGATGAAAGATTATTTCTGGATCAATGATATGCACCCCCGCATGGTCATCCATCCCTACCGGACCGATCTCAATGACAAGGACCTGACAGGTTATACTGATCCAAACGGCAAGCGTGTTTTTGTGGAAATGGTTGCGGTAGTCCGGCAGCAGGGCGCCGGTTATGTCGAGTACATGTGGCAGTGGAAAGACGATGAAAAGCGCATCGTGCCGAAAATATCCTTTGTTAAAGGCTTTGCTCCCTGGGGGTGGGTGATAGGCACGGGTATTTACATAGAGGATGTAAAAGCCGAGATTGCTTTGTTAACACGCAGTGTTATTACTATCTCCCTTTTCATTCTACTTATCATGGCCCTGCTGCTCACCTTTATTAGTGTGCAAAACTACAAAACAGAAAAACAGCGCACAATCGCAGAAAAGGCCCTGCAGGAATCCGAGGAGAAATACCGCACTCTGGTTGAATCTGCATCTGAAGGCATGCTGATGGCACTGGGTGACAGATACCTTTATGCAAACCAGACTATATCCAAACTGCTTGAATATAATCAGGCAGAATTTGGCCAGCTGCATATCCATGAAATCTTTGCGGATACGCAGACCGATCCCGGTTTCCGGAATGTTCAGGACCTTATCGCCGGTAAAACAGTCCCTGACAGGTATGAGTCAAAGCTGAAAACCAAGTCCGGCACAACCAAAGATGTAATTCTGTCTACCTCAAGAATCTTCATCGGCGGTAAAAGCGGATTTATTGCCGTTGCAACAGATATCACAAAACGCAAGCAGGCTGAAGATGCCCTGGGACAAAGTGAGGAAAAGTTCCGAACGCTGGCCAATAATCTCAATGTAGGGGTTTTCAGAAGGACCATTGCAAACACTCCCAGGTTTGTTGAAGTTAACCCGGCAATGGTAAAACTGCTGGGCTATGAAAACAAAGAAGAACTGCTGGCAATATCTGTTCTGGATCTCTACCAGAACCCTGAGGAGAAAAAAAAGCTGCGGTCTAAAGCCAAAGACGGTGTTCTGGAAAGGGAGATTGTCAAACTCCGGAAAAAAGATGGGGCTACTTTCAGTGCTTCAATCTGGGCGGTCATGGTTAAGGATGAAAACGGCACACCCCAGTATTTCGACGGCATTATGGAAGATATCACAGACATAAAAGCTAAGGAAGCCGAACAGGAAAAACTGCTTGCGGAAATGCAGACCGCAATGCTTTTTTTAAACCGGTCGATTGAAACGGTGCAATCTTACAACATCACAGCATGTTCCCCAACAACTTCTGTTCAGGATGCCGTCAATCTGCTCAACCAGAACAATAGCGATGTTCTTCTGATAAAAGATGAACATGAGAACAGTCTGGGGGTTATTACCGATTACGATCTAAGAAAAAATATGCTTGCGCTGGACCGAATGCTGCAACGGCCTGTGGCAGATATCATGAGCTCACCTGTTATATCAGTACCGGCCCACGCGTGTCTTTTTGAAGCCGGGCTGCTTATGGAACAAAACAGTATTTCACATCTTTTTGTAACCAATAACCAGGGTAACATCACCGGGGTAATACACAATGACGATGTTACGGCTATTCAAAAATATTCGCCTGCCATACTGCTGCGGAGCCTGCAGAATGCCGGCTCACCCGATGACATCATTAGACAAAATGCGGTGTTTCCGTACCTTATCACTACCTTGATCAATAGCGGTGCAAAAGCCCAGTATATTAACTACCTGATAACCCTTAACACTGATACCGTGCTGAATAAATTTATCGGTTTTGCCATGGATGAACTTGGCCAGCCTCCCGCCAGTTTTACCTTTTTGATTTTTGGAAGTGAAGGACGCCGTGAGCAAACCCTTAAGACCGACCAGGACAATGCCATCATCTTTGAGGATGTGCCCCTTGAAATGCAGGCATCCGTCCAGGAGTATTTCGTGCAGCTCGGCAAAAAAGTGTGCACTTGGCTGGACCAGACCGGATATGCTTACTGCGAAGGGGAAAATATGGCTCAAAACCCGCCGTGGTGCCAGCCGTTGTCTACCTGGAAGAAGTATTTTACCTCCTGGGTCTCTACTGCTGAAGCCGAAGATCTGCTGCAGACAAAAATATTCTTTGACTTCAGGAGTGCCTATGGAGAGGAAGATTTCGTGATTCAGCTGCGAAGACACCTGAATGGTGTTATTGCTAAAAATCCCAGATTTTTTCTGCTGCTGGCCCGCAATGTGCTGCAGTTAACCCCGCCCATTGGCTTATTTGGAAAGTTTGTTGTGGAATCGGTTGAAGAACACGGCAAGGCTTTTGATATAAAAAGTTCCATGCTGCCGATTGTTGATTATGCCAGAATTTATGCATTGCAGCATGGAATTGATGAAACCAACACTCTTGAAAGACTCCATCAGCTCTATCAGCGCAACCTGCTGACATCACAAAACTATCATGAAATGGTTCAGGCCTATACCTACTTGATGCAGATCCGTCTGCGTATGCAGGCCGAGGCAATTTCGCAGGCCAAAAAAAATCCGGACAACTATGTAAGCCCTGAAAACCTGACCTACATTGAGCAGAGACTGCTTAAAGAAATTTTTTCACAAACCAAAAACTTTCAGACTAAGCTGAGCTATGACTTTACCGGACGGACGGGAGGTGTATAATGATTTTGGTCACATCTGACACACACTCCTGTTATGACTATATTAACAAACAGATCGAGTATGCCGAAGGTGTTCTATGCCTCTCCATAGCATGCGTTGTTCACTTGGGGGACTTCGGCATCTTCAGAACCGACCTGTATGATTTTTTTAATAAACAGAAAAAGCGGTTTTCACGGCCGGTCTACTTTATCGAGGGCAATCATGAAGACTTCGATGCACTGCCCTGGCTCACGAAAAAGTATAAGGAGCATTTTACCCATCTCAGCCGTGGTTCCGTGCACAGCCTGGCAGGCTACAAGTTTTTATGCCTTGGCGGCGCTGCCTATATGGACTCTATGATTACCCAGCGGGCCGCAATTATCTCAGAGCGGCATATTAATGAATGCCTCTCCATTGAGCCTGAGCATGTCGATATTATTCTGACTCATGACTGCCCTGTAGGAATCGGCGTACCGAACTCTCCCGGACTGGAGCACTACGGACAAACGGGTTTCCCGCGCAGCGATGAACTGGCTGAACATTTCAGACCAAAACTGTGGCTGTTTGGCCATCATCATAAATGGTTTGAATACCGTGACGGTCAGACTACCTATTACGGCCTGCCCGAGATCTGGAAGGGCTTCGGGCTGCTGGACGGAAACTATCAGTTCAAAATGGTCGAGCACCCGTTGCAAAAACCCGAAAAAGAAACCTCACTTATTGACAGATTTCTCATCAAACTCAAAATTATTAACCGCTAGTACAGCGTCACACTTTAATTTGTCAATTCATCGGTGAGAGTCTTTGGTTTTGAGCCCCGCGACTAGCCCGGATTATTCATGAGTCTGACCAAGCCACAAGAATTGGATCATAAATTTCATACAATTTGCGATCAAGACAGGCAACGAGAGCGAACAATTGCTACAAAACAGTACAACAAACAGACCCTGACATAAGAATTCCTGCAAACAGGCGCAACTATCCCAGA
>JANQFE010000037.1 GCA_028278025.1 Thermodesulfobacteriota bacterium
GGGATTATAAGCCTGGGGGCAGTTGTCCGCAATATCGGGAATTCCATCACCATCGGTATCAAAATCATCACCGGAAATAAAGAAATAGACCGGTTCAGAAAAGACACTTTCCAGTCCTGAAAGAGTATAAGCGGTTACTGCAAGACTGTACCAACCCGCTTTTCCCTCATCAAGGACATCAAAAAGCGGGTATGAGGTCTGGTTGCCTACAATAACATTATAAAATATTCCATGATCATCCCCACCGCTCAGATAGGCATAATATATTTTATATCCGGCGATATCCGGTTCCTGGTTTGGATTCCAAACGAGCATAACTTCTTGAGAATAAACAGTAGTACTGAACAACAGCAACTGTAAAGCAAAGGTTAGTTGAATAGTAAGCCTGGAAAAAAAAGTGGTATGATTGTATGTGGTCTTACCAGGATGTATCAAAACAGTCACTCCCTTTGTTGGCCTCAGCTTCCATGCCGCCTGAAATCGCTCAGGTACGTTCAGCTATAGCCCCTGTACTCGGTAAATAGTTTTCACCGAATCAATAAATTGTGTATTTAAAAAGGCAAGGGGTGTGCCAAAAAAATGAAACAAACTATAACTATTTGAAATATAATAATTTTTTTATTTTTCCAGAAATAAAAGACAAAACTATTGATCAAACATTGTCTGGTTTTTGCTACATCTTTTGGGGCGAAAGAAAAATTACAGGTAATCTGAGGGGATAAAAGCGCATGTCTTAAATTTAAGACATTGTGGTGGAATTTTACTACTTAAAATCCTCTGATTTGAGACCATGCTTTTTCATAAGTCGATATAAATCTCCGCGGTGCTGTCGAGAAATTTTTGCTGCCAGGGTGACATTGCCTTTCACCTGATGGAGCAACTGGCTCAAATATCCTTTCTCAAATTCATTTTTAGCCTTCTTATAACTCAAGGAAAATTCTTTTTCTTCCATTGCGTTGTTATTGCCGAGAGGATTAAACATATGGATTAAATCTTTTTCATCAATATAATCATGCGTTGCAAGAATAACAGCACGCTCAATGGTGTTCTTGAGCTCTCTAATATTACCCGGCCAGTGATACAGCATCATTTTTTGCATCGCAATCGGTGTAAGTCCTTTAATATCCTTACCAACCTCTTGAACATACTCCTTTAAAAAATGATCTGCCAGAAAAGGAATATCCTCCTTGCGCTCACGCAGGGGGGGCAGATTAATGGGAACAACATGGATCCGGTAAAAAAGGTCTTCACGAAACTCACCCTGCTCTACCGATTTCTGAAGGTTCTTATTGGATGCTGCAATAACACGTACATTGGTTTTGGTAGCCGCAGCGCTGCCAAGTGGTCTGACCTCCTTTTCCTGCAAAACCCGCAGGAGTTTCACCTGAAATGCCGGGCTGGTATCACCTATCTCGTCTAAAAAAATTGAACCTTTATCAGCCTGAATAAAAAGTCCCTGTTTTGATTCTTTGGCATCGGTATAGGCCCCCTTGGTATGCCCAAAAAGTTCATTTTCAAGCAGACCCTCAGGCAGGGCACCACAGTTAACAGCCACAAAAGGTCCCTTTGCACGGTGGCTTTTAACATGAATAGTCTTGGCCATGAGCTCTTTGCCTGTCCCGCTTTCCCCGTAAATAGCAACAGTGGCATCGGTCTGTGCTACGATTTGAATTTGCATAAAGATCTCTTTCATTACGGCACTCTGGCCGATAATATTTTTTTCCTGAAACCGTTCTTCCAGAATAGTTTTCAGATTGGCAATCTCTTTAGTGAGCTTTTGTTTCTCAAGTGCTTTCTTAACATGCAGGTTAAACTCATCCGGTTTGTATGGCTTAGTAAGGTAGCAGTAGGCCCCCTTTTTCATTGCCTCTACAGCATTAGCAATAGTGCCGTGAGCAGTCAGGATGATAATCGGGATATTAGGGTTGATAAGCAAGAGATCTTCCATCACCTTTAAACCATCTTCTCCCTGGGACAGTTTCAGATCGACCACAGCCAGATCCAGCACCATCTCTTTGGCAGAAGCAAGGGCCTCTGCACCGGTCACTACAGGAATTACTTCATAGCCTTGAGATTCCAGTCTCATTGTGAGCAAGTCACGGATATGGGGCTCATCATCAAGAACCAGTATCTTTTCTTTGGTCATCTCCGGGGCCTGTTGCATCTTGTAAATCCCTCTTACGTTGATGTGTTTGAAGATCAACCTTTTCCAACAGATCAATCTTCTTTTGCAGTTTGTCTACTTCGTTTTGCAGATACCGTATCTGCTTGTTGTTATCTTTTAGCTGAGATTTTTTTGTGGATAACTGAGTGTTAAGGCTGCTGAGCTGGGCTTCTTTTTCTGCCAGCGTCTTTTGCTTGCTTTCCAGTTCACAGTTGAAAGAATCCAGCTCAGTAAGCAGTGTAACCCATCCGGCGCTCTCAGGCAGAAGCCGGCTTCCCGGGCACTCGTCAATGATGCGCTTAAAATACTCTATCGAATTTTCAAAGTTTTTTTCAGGCAAACCGATCTGCAGATAATTCAAGGCCGTGTAGTATAATGCCTGATCAAAATATTTGATCCTGGTATATCTGGTCGTGAGATCATTGCATATTTCCAGTGATCGCTTATAATTTGCCTGCCGGTAATACTTCTTAGCGCGTTGGAGGTCAGAGTACCCACTGCCGAAATATCTCGAACCGAACTGAATACAGCTCGTCATCGCTACTACAGCAAACACTACCGTAATACAAAACAGCCTCTTCATTGAAAAACAATTGTGCATTTTGTGAATACTCTTTTGCTGACTGATGCTCATGCTGTGGAGCATCAGGTCCTCAAACCGTCTTCCGGACTAACCGGAAGCAGTATATTAAACGTACTGCCGTAACCGGGTTTGCTCTCAACCCACACGTGGCCTCCGTGAGCCTTGATTATATGGTGCACAATAGTTAATCCCAAGCCGTCTCCTTTTTGATCGGCACCGGTATGACCCCGGTAAAATTTTTCGAAAATAAGTGGAATATCTTCCTGTTCAATGCCTACACCGGTATCACTGATACTTATGCGGACAGCTCCATCCGAGCCGCCGGCACTACCCGCAGTATGTATACCACGCTCCGGCAATTCCTGCGATCTTTTAATCTCAACTGAAATTTTACCCTCATCAGGAGTAAACTTGATGGCATTGCTGAAAATATTAATCAATGCCTGGGTCATTTTTTCACCATCCACCAGCACTGCCGGCAGGTTTTTATCTGCACCATAGCTTAGCCGGATTTTCTTGCTTTTTGCCAAGAGCTTTATGGCACCTAAGGCTTCTATGACCGGATAGGTTGCATCAATGGGGTTGAGTACATAATTCAGCAATCCGGATTCCATTTTTGAAAGATCTATAATTGTGTCAATCAAACGAATAAGACGGGCAGCATCCTCCTTAACGATGTTCAGCAGATACTGCTGCTTTTCGGTAACACTGCCGGCTGTACCCTCCAGCATAAGCTGATTTGCTTCCGTAATAGAAGCAAGCGGCGTTTTTAAATCATGCGTGATATTGGAAATAAAATCAGAGGTTAACTGATCCAGCTCGCGCAGTCGGTCACACATGATATTAAAAGACTCCGACAAATCACCAATTTCATCATTTGTAGTTACATAGATTTTTTTACCAAAATCCCCATGTGATATATAATGGGTAATTTCTTTGAGTCGCTGCAGGGGAGTATAAATCGACTGGGTAATAATGAAAGCAAAAACTGAGCCGCATACCACGGTAAGGATGGTTATGACTAGTGCTATCTGTGTCCCGCGACGACCGATTTCCCGTGATGTCTCCATATTACTGTTAAGAGACCGCTGCGAGATCTTTCGTAAGTCCTGAAGGTCACTGCTTATTTGATCCACGAGCTGTTGTTTTTTGTTGTCTGCCGCAGTATCGGCAGCACTATCTTGCATAAAAAATCCATCATTTACAAGAACCACATACTTCCGGTAGGTGTTTTGAATAGTAGTAATAAGACTTTGCTGTTGATCTGAGTCGGAAACGGCTACGATCCTGTCCAGGATGGTGTTGAATTCCTGAGTATTTTCTTCAAACAGCTTTTTGAATCCCTCCTCACCGGTTATGATAAATTTTCTTTCATTACTCACCTGGACTAAAAGCGAGTTTAAAAGATTTTCCGATTCTTTAAGTAACATGGAATCCACGGACAGAGAAGTATTAATAAGCTTGTTGAGTTGATTAAGCTGCACAATGGAATACAGGCTGATTATCAAAACGGACACAACCATTACGGCATACCCCAGGATAAGTTTCTGCCTGATTGAAAAATTGAAATTAAAGTTAAATATCATATAATCTGTTTCTACAATTATAAGACAGCTATTAGATGTATACTATTAAGAGATTTTTTTCATTTCATTGTAATAAGTAATCCGGTTTCATGCAAGTACAATAAAGCAAGTCGAGTATTGGTTGTCTAAGTCATTGTAAAATGTTAAAATTACATATTTATGTACTATGCAGCCTTCACACGCTATAGGGGTCGATAAAAAATGGAAAAAGCTGTTTACACCGACACCATGTTACCATTTGTTACCAAGGCAAGCCGTTACCTTGGCAACGAGATTAATGCTGTCAAAAAGGACTTATCAAAGGTTGAGATAAAATGTGCCCTTGTCTTTCCTGATGCCTATGAAGTAGGCATGTCACATCTGGGGCTCCACATACTGTATCATGTTTTAAATTCTCAGGAACATATTGCCTGTGAGCGGGCTTTTGCTCCCTGGGTTGATATGCAGGCTCTTATGAAGCAACACAGCCTGACACTTGCCACCCTGGAATCACATATACCCCTGCGCGACTGTGACATAATCGGCTTTTCTCTGGAATATGAGCTTTCCTATGCAACAGTGCTTACCATGCTGAGCCTCGCACACATTCCGCTGCCGGCTCGCGACAGGGACCCCTCCTGGCCTCTGGTAATTGCCGGGGGGCCAAGCATGTTTAATCCTGAACCGGTTGCAGATTTTTTTGATGCAATGGTTATTGGTGAGGGTGAAGAGGTGATCCTGGAGCTCTGCGAGGCTGTACGTACCTGGAAGAAACAGCGTGCCTCAAAAGAAGAACTGCTTCATACTCTGGCAGAGATCAGAGGGGTATATGTACCATCATTTTTTAACGTGCACTATAACCGGGACGGAACGCTTCAGGGAATCATTCCGCTGAAAAAAGGCTATGAAACAATCCATAAGAGATTTATTACAGACTTTTCCGGTGTTGCATTCTGCACGTCACCGGTTGTCCCTTACATGCAGATTGTACATGACCGTGCCGGTATAGAAATAGCACGGGGTTGCAGCCGGGGCTGCCGCTTTTGCATGGCCGGCATGATTTACCGGCCGGTGCGTGAAAAAAACATAGCGACCATACGCTGTATTGCTGAAAAAATGCTTGGACAAACCGGTTATGAAGAGCTTTCACTGGCTTCCCTGAGTTCCGGTGATTTCTCTGATATCAGCGGTTTGCTGCAGCTGCTCATGCAGGACCACCGCCACAACAAAATCGCTATAGCATTGCCTTCACTGCGTGTTGAAACCCTGACACGTGATGTCATTGAACAAATCAAGCAGGTCCGCAAAACCGGATTTACCCTTGCACCGGAAGCAGGCACACAACGGCTGAGAAATGTCATCAATAAAGGAATCACTGAAGAAGAAATTGTGCACACTGTTACCCGGATTTTTACAGCAGGATGGAACCTTGTTAAACTCTATTTCATGATAGGGCTGCCTACGGAAACCCCTGATGATCTGGATGGGATCGTAGCGCTGAGCAAAAAAATAGCAGCCATAGATAAACGAAAGCAAATAAATATAAGCATTTCTACTTTTGTGCCTAAGCCGCATACCCCATTCCAATGGGTAGTTCAGGAGCAGGCCGCAAGCATTCGTGCAAAACAACACTACCTGAGAAAAAATCTGCAGGGCAGAAATATCCGTGTTAAATGGCACAATCATGATCTCAGTATTCTTGAAGGTATTTTTTCCCGAGGTGACCGGCGGCTTGGCAGTGTGCTGCTGCAAGCTCACAAAATGGGTGCCGGTTTTGAGGCCTGGACGGAGCATTTTAATCCTGATCTCTGGAATAATGCCTTTGCAGCATGCCGGCTTAATAAAAATTTTTATCTGAGACAGAGACACCTTTCAGAAGGCCTCCCCTGGTCTCATATTTCCTGTGGCATACAAAATGATTTCCTGCAGAAAGAATTCGCCAGAGCCCTTGAAGGCACACCTACCCCGGACTGCCGCCGTGCAAGCTGCAGCAACTGTGGGGTATGCAGCCCCGATGAAAGGGTTTACAAACTGAACGAACAGAACACACCTAACGCTGGTGCTGCTCATGCTCAGGCAGCCCGGACCCCCGGCAGTGCCTCGGTGCGTTACCGTTTGTATTTTGCAAAACTCGGTCCGGCCCGTTTCCTAAGCCAGCTGGAACTCAGCAGTTGTTTTGCCCGGGCAATGCGCAGGGCTCAATTACCGCTAAAATATTCCAATGGCTTTCACCCCTTGCCGAAAATAAGTTTCTATGACGCACTGCCGGTCGGTATGGAAAGCCGTGAACAAATATGTGATGTAGAGCTTCTCAACACACTTGAGGGGGCAGATATTCCGGGCATCCTGAACCCGCATCTGCCGGAAGGGCTCATTGTATGCACGGCTGAACAAAATGTATTGAAAATCAAACAATTAGCTGATAAAATAGTTAACTACGTGATATATTTTCCCAAAAGCATTGTTTGTGATTATCCGGACCCGACTACAATAAAAGGCTTCATTAACCAGTTTGACGCCCGAAAAGAATATATATTTGAATATGTTAAAAAAAGAAAAACATCCCGGGTAGACCTGAAACAATTTGTATCCCATGTTGCCTTGCGTAAAAACAATGTGCTGGAAATTGCATTAAACAAAACAGGTAAACAAACTCCTGCTGTGGCTGAAACAATACAGCATATCCTTAACCTGAGCGACAAAGAAACAAAAGCATTACGCATAATTAAACTAAATACGTAAATCATCTTATCCCCTGGAGCAATACACTGTATGTCGGCAGAGCTTATTATTAACGTAACATCACAGGAAACCCGTGTAGCCCTTTTAGAAAACGGCATACTTGCCGAGCTTCATATCGAAAGGCAATCAGATAAAGGGATTGCAGGTAATATCTATAAAAGCAGGGTTCAAAGAGTTCTGCCCGGAATGCAGGCCGCCTTTGTTGATATCAGTCTTCCCCGTTCTGCATTCCTTTATGTAGATGATGTCTACAACAATGAAAAAGAGTTTGAATCAATGTTGAGTGTGTTCAAAGATGATAACGACGATATGGATCTCGATCATAACGGCCCAATCAAGCCTGACTATGCCGCGCCGCCGCCGATAGAGGACATCCTTACCGACGGCCAGGAGTTGCTCGTACAGGTCATCAAAGAACCGATAGGTTCAAAAGGGGCCCGGATTTCTTCTCATATATCACTGCCCGGTCGTTATCTTGTCTTCCTGCCGACCCTGCAGAACATTGGTATCTCACGCAGAATTACCGATGAGGCCGAGAGGAACCGACTTAAGGAGATTATTCAAAAAATCAAACCACCGGACAGCGGCTTCATAATACGTACAGCAAGTGAAGGTGCCAGTGAAGAGGAGCTGGTTACCGACAAAGACTTTCTGGTGAAGCTCTGGGAAAACATTCAGAAAAGAACAGGGCGTGCCCCGACACCAAGCCTACTGCATGAAGACCTGAGTGTATCGCTGAGAGCAATACGTGATTTGTATAGTAAAAATGTTAAAAAAGTGGTCGTAGATTCCCGTAAGACCTATAAAAGCATCATAAATTTTATTGAAACATTTATGCCCCAGCTGAAATATTCGGTAGAACTGTACAAGGGTGACGAACCCATTTTTGATGCTTATGGAATTGAGATAGAAATCAGCCGTGCTCTTGAGAAGCGCATATGGTTAAAATCCGGAGGATATATCGTTATTGAAGAAACCGAGGCTCTCGTTGCTATTGATGTCAATACGGGCCGGTATGTCGGCAAAGGCAATCAGGGTGATACAATCCTGAAAACAAATCTTGAGGCTATTAAAGAAATTGCCTATCAGATCAGGCTGCGAAATCTTGGCGGGATTATCATAATCGACTTTATCGACATGGAAAAAAAGAGCGACCGTGAAGCAGTGCTGAATGCCCTCAACGAGGCGCTGAAAAAGGACCGTGCCAAAACTAATGTATTTGAGATGTCGGAACTCGGTCTTGTTCAAATGACCAGAAAAAGGGTTCGTGAAAATCTGAGCGGGCACATGTGTGACCCCTGTCCGCACTGTGAGGGCAGAAACGTGATTCGTTCTATCCCGTCGATATCCTACGAAATCCTCCGGGCAATTAAAAAGGAAGCAAACGCTACTTCAGATGAGAGAATAATCGTTCTGACTCATCCTGATGTGGTTTCCTTCCTGTATGATGAAGAGCATGTTGCCGTAGAAGAGCTCGAAAACAAACTTAAGAAAAAAATTACTATAAAAGCTGCCGGCAACTATCACTATGAAAAGTTCGATATATACACGCATTGATTAATTCTACCAGAACGTACTGCCTTGCAGACACACCTGTTCAAAAAAAACTCCAGACATTTTTTATGTTTTTATTTTAATTAATAAGTTTTTTCATATTGTTACAGCATTATTCTATGCAAAGGGTTATACATTACATTTATTATAAACTATATTTTTTTATTCATCATTCCGATCTATTAAAGCAGGTGTAAAGATACAGCCTGCAGAGAGAGAAGCGATGCATAAAAATTTTTCAACATTAAACATCGTGCGTATCGGTAGTTTTATCACGTTCAGCAGCCTAAAGGAGATTGGTGAGGGAATTGTACAATCGTTTAAGGGGATTATAAAGAATTTTGAATTAACACATCATGACTTTTCCTGCATTGAAAGCATTGATGCCTACCTGCTCACAATGGTCCTCGATCAGGAATACGGCGGACACACTCTGGGTATAACCGATGCGGATTTACAGACAGAAGATGCGGATGAGTTTTATAATTCAATTTTTGGAGGGAAGAATCCTAAAAACGATGTTGCCGTAGTCTCAACAAAAAAACTCAGTCCGTCAATAATAAACTCACATAAAGAGTACACCTTGTTTATCGACAGAACGTTAAAAGTTGCTCTGCATGAAATAGGTCACAATGTAGGTTTAACAGACCATGCCTCATACAAAAAGCTGCACAATGGAATGCTGTGTCCCATGAGCAGAGGAGAGTATAACAAATTTGGATATATCGGGTATGTTAAAGCGATTATCGATGGCCGGGGGCTGTCTTTTTGTGATGAATGCTCGTACTTTTTACGCACCATATATTCTATGAACTGAAGCCCGCGCTTCAGGCCCCCGCAAGTCTAACCCCGGCTTCAAATGCCAGCAGTAAATCAGCTTCCTTGTCTTTAACCTGGGCTTTCTCAAGGTTACCCGCGCTGAAAACTTCGCCGACTTTTTTCAGCCCGAAGTCTCTCACGTTGGAATCAAGTGTCCTCAAAAGCAAAGCGGATTGTGAAAGATTAAAATCTCCCTGGCTTACAACTACAACAGCCCTTTTGTTCTGAATGAGCGTTTTAGACTCGGCTCCGATAATCTTTCCGCTGTCATTTCTGATTACATCCATCTTAATAAGCGGCTGCATTCTGCAAAACAGGTTTGTCAAAGCTGCCGACATAGAATGCACATGGTTGGGTGAACCGAAAATAAATGCATCGGTTTTAATCATATGTTTAAGAATACTGTCCATAGCATCTTTCAAAGGACATTCTCTGCCGCCCTTAAGCGCCGTACAGGCCAGACAGCCGATACAGTTTTTAATGTTTGTATCATACAGATATATTTTCTCAACCTGTGCGTCGGATTTGCTTTGCAGGCCTTCAATAACCTTATCTATAAGTGTATCGACATTAGATCCTCTACGCGGACTGCCGACAAAAGCCATTAGTTTCATTGGTAACCTCCTGTAGAAGGGCTCAGGCCCTATATGAAAGTAATAAAAGATCTACAAGCTGCATGAGCTATAGCACCTCGACCAAATCCAGCTTTCGCAGCGTCTCTTCAGTGGGGATGCCTGTCTCTGGATCCCAACCCCGCAGTTCATAATACTCATCCATCATGTGCTTAAACTGTTCACGGTCAAGGGCCTTACCTTTGCGTGAAATAATCTCGTCATCCTTACCGGGCAAATACAGCTCCGGATTATACATGCCGAACACGTCTGCTATCATTTCTTCTCGCTCTATAAACATGAATTCAGGCAATCTGTCATCCTGGCGTCCCCGTCGGCCTTCGCGCAACAGAATAGCGCGGTTCAGATTAACCAATCGTTCTGCAATACGATCAAGCTCTTTTTGGTCACCTTCCCAACCGGTAACGGCACTGAAAAGCTGACGTTCAAGCGTCGGATCACCTGTATGGTCCGAAGAACTTGCATCATCATATACAGGCCAGGTAAAATCACACAAATTAAGTGATTCCTTGATATACTGCCGGTTCTGGACAAGCTGGGCGGCCCGGGCCTTGCCGGCATAGGTCGAAAAGTCAACCGCCTGCTCTGAGCCCCAGAATGCTGCTGCAATCCTGCGCAGCACACTGGTTGACATGTAGGTTTTCTCACCGTTAGAAAGGTGCCAAATAGCCCACTTGGTCAGGGGCTCACAAATCTCGTGCAGCTCTGTGATAACGGGGCGCGGTTCAGTTGCATAAATAGGAGCTGATATAGTGAACACCTTGGGCCCGTAGGCGATGGCCCGGCCGCTCTCGGTCAGCATACCGGCGGTAATATCCCGGGAAGCCTGCCCCACTAATTGTGAGGCCCGCAGAACACCTTCAGCAAGCATGTCACCAAAACCCTCACGGAAACAAATTTTTTGCAGCAGTGTCTCAAGAAACCCTATCGTACCCATCTGCGAAAAATGCAGGTCGGTATTAGTTTCACTCAAAACTCCCTGCTGCACGCATCTTTCCAGCCACATCAGCAAAAACACCATGTCCATTGCACATACACCATAATCATTTGCCATGGTAGGTGCTGTAAAGCTGGCCTCTGTCAATTGGCCGTGAAGTTTCTTATCCCAGAGCGTATAAAAGTTTCCTATCTGGCACTTACGTATATCCTCGCTGCCGCCCGCACTTTTGTGTAGAGATCGCCAGCACCCCTGGGGGCAGCCGTGACAATGAATTTTCTTCACGACTTTTGATCCCGGTAACATTATCGGGCTGCCGAACAGGTGAAAGTACCCTTCACCGGTCATTGCCCGCAGCCTTTGACGTATCTGCCGTATTTTTGCAGGATCTGCAACAGGTATAGTACCGCTGCCCTTTACAATGACAGCCTTAAGTTTCTTTGCACCCATCACCGAGCCGAACCCCATTGAAGCACTGCTGCCGGCATCCGTGAAGATGATACCGATACGCGTTTGGTTCTCTCCTGCCGGTCCGATTGAAAGCATGCCCCTGTCCGTGCCGCACTCCTCTTGCAGCACTGCGCGGGTCTTCACATTACCAAGCCCCCACAGGTGCCGGGCATCTTTAAATTCTACCTGGTCGTCTTGTACGCTGATGCATACCGGACTTTCAGCCCTTCCGGTAATGACCAGTCCGTCAAACCCGGCCCTTTTTAATTCTGCCGCAAAAAAGCCCCCCATATTGGCACTAACAAAGGTCTCCGGATAAATGCACGGTGATTTTCCACAGACAAGCAAACGCGGTGCACTGGGGGCCGGTGTTGCTGCAAGCGGACCGGTCATAAAAATCAGGGGATTGTCGGGGTGGAAAGCATCTATCCATTGCGGTGCCCTGTCCCAGTAAATTTTTTCTCCGATTCCCAGCCCACCGATAAACCGTTCAGAGTATGTGCCCGTCTCCAGTCTGGTAATTTTTCGTTCAGAAAGGTCAACCTGTAGTATCTTTCCTGCCCACCCAAACATGCCTACACTCCTTAATCAGTAATTGCTATATGTTTTACTTTTCTCGCCCTGCTGAGTTTTTTATTATTCCACTGCAGCAGTTCCTTGAATTAACACCCATCACTCCTGTGCAAACGTTGTCCTGTCAAAATTCTTAACCAGTCCGGGCACAAGCCGGTAGGGAAAGCACACTACTATTTCCTCATCCTGCAATCGCATAAACATTCTGCCGCCATGATCTCCCGCGCTGAATACAGGCCGGTTCTCTGCTATGGGGGCTGATACCGTCATCAGGCAGGTCGACTTCCCTGCATACCCAATGATAATCTCCCCGGTGTCAAACGCAAAAGCTGTGGAAATCATACACAGCTGGCGCCCGTTTACCGGGAAAATAATTGCATCCGGCATGCGAACCTGATCCAGAGACCCCAGAACCATACCGCCGGACACCTTGGGGTAGCGCGGAAAAAGCGACCGGT
The DNA here is from genome assembly GCA_028278025.1 of Thermodesulfobacteriota bacterium. Lineage (GTDB taxonomy): Bacteria > Desulfobacterota > WTBG01 > CAIYCZ01 > CAIRTM01 > JANQFE01. The sequence continues at coordinate 12,478 of JANQFE010000037.1, forward strand.
TAATTGCCATTACCTCTTTATCGGCATACAGATTGCCTTCACCAATAACCTGGGCATTCAGGGCTGTTTCAAACTCCTCCCTGGTAGCCTTGACGGCCCCGATTCCTATATTGGCACAACCCCCGCAGCTGCTGGCTTTGGCAGTAAAGAAAACGGGTTGTCCTTCTCCATCAAAAATGTCTCCGCAGATACCGCACCAGAAGTGCGGGCCCTGCTCTACAGTGACACCTTGCGGGGCACTGTCGGCAAATTTCATGGCTGCAATATGTTTTTGCAGGCCAAGTTTTTGCTTTAAAGCCTTATCAATCTTTTTGTTATTCAGCTCAGTCTTAACCGGCCCCCTGCTTAAAGCACTCATGGTACAGTATTGAGTACAAATCCCGCAGTCACAACACATGTTTGTAACTGCCACCTGTCCGCCCCGGCGTATAATTGCCCTGTTAGGACAGTTGCCGATACAGGATCCGCACCCTACACAAAGGCTGTAATCAATTGCAAACGGCATGTTCCGCTCCTTTCCCCTGAAGATTTAGTAATTATCCTCAGTCTATGGGGCTAGACTCTAGGTAGCTCCCCAGTAGGGAGCTTGAAAATCTCCATTGATATTCATACAGCTCTGATGTAAATAGCTTTTGCGGTTTGTTCATCATGGTTTTTCTCTATCCCATTGCAACGCAGCCGAGTGCAGGGTGCCTTTTCTTTTGTTACTTTTCTTTGGAGCACGCAAAGAAAAGTAAGTTTCTATGTATTAAACCTGTGCTACAAATACGGCCCGTTTACTGCCCCCATATATTGCACAGCTGAGGTTACGGTTTGCTCTACATGGGGCGAAGACGCACGAAGAGCTTGCTACAAACTCTCCAGCGCGTACGTGATCTCTGATAAAACTGCCGGGGCCTGCTCCAGTGCTTTAAACTTCTGCAGGGCCGTCTTGGCCTCGGGTGAACCGATCCTGCCAAGGGCCCAGGCCGCTTCAATCCTGACATCTTCCTCCGATTGGGTTTCCAGAGCTTCAATCAATACAGCAATAAAGGTTGCATCACCATAATTGCCCAAAGCAATTGCGGCATTGCGCTGGAGATACTTTTTGTCAACAAACATGAACTCCAAAAACGTGCCGCCAAAAATCTTTTGATAGTATTCATCAGTCATATTCACAAGTGGGGCTATTTCAGGATATACCAGATCCTCAGGATTGGATATGTCTGTCTGAAGTGACAGCTTTTTGTTTTTAGGACAGGCATCCAGACACACGTTGCAGTGCGTTATGCAGGTTCCGGCTTTTTCTCGTATCTCATAAGGTATCGACCCTTTATTATTGACCATATGCAGTGTCAGACAGCGTTCTATATCACACACATAGGGTTTTTCTAATGCCCCGGTGGGACAGGCCTGCTGACATAAATTACAGGTCCCGCAGGCATCAGCAAGAGGGCTGTCGGGCTCCAACGGCGCACCAGTAATAATGCCGGTAATACCAAGCCAGCTTCCCAGTGCCGGGGCCTGAATCACCCCGTTTTTACCGTATCGGCCCATACCTGAGCGTGCAGACAAAATTTTAAGCGGAATACCGCTTGCCAGTGAAGCACCCGTATAGCCCTGTTCCGTCAGGAATCCGTGAATTTTATCAGTCTGAGTAGTGATGTAGGCCAAACAATCAGGATTCACATAAAAATTCATTATCTCCCCCCGGGGGGGATTGCCCGGCAGTGTATCGTTTCGGCCAAAAAACACATTGAATCCTAAAACAATAACAGCCCTGGCATTATCCAGAAAATCGCCGGGTTGAAATACAGGTGATTCTGCACTATACAGGGGTGTATAACGAGACATTATCCGGTTAAGCCGTTGCAGTAATGCTGTTTCTTCTGCAGTCAGGTCATCAACCGGGGCAATACCTACGGCAGGACTGCCGCACTGTTCATGTATGAATTCTTTTAACTGATTGGTCAGTGCCATGTATCTCCCCATGCTGCCATTGTGGTCACTGATTCGGCATGTTTGCAAACAGCATACCGGCAACAGTGTTTCAGAATAGTATAACCATTATCCCATATCTATAATATCATATACTGGAATCAGTGTGTCAAGCTATTGAACAATGCGGGAGGAAAAAAGAAAGGAAGTATACCTTAATAGTTTGCACTGCCTAACAGATTTTCAAGTAATTATACTCTGCACAGAGACCGCGGGTTTGTAAAATTCCTAACCAAAAAGCTCTTGCGGTTTGTTCATCATGGTTTTTCTCTATCCCATTGCAACGCAGCCGAGTGCAAGGATTTCAGGCGGATATAAGGGTCGACATGTCTGATCCCGATGTATCGGGAGAGTTTGTTGAGCGGACGACTGAAAATCCGGCCGCGAGGGTATCCACCTCTGGCGGACAAGTTGCAGGGTGCCTTTTCTTTTGTTACTTTTCTCTGGAGCACGCAAAGAAAAGTAAGTTTTTATGATTATACCTGTGCTGAAAATAGGGCATGTTTTATAAATTTACTAATCGGTCAACACAATTTTTTCAACTACCTGCTTTTGCACCCAGCCTTTTTTCCCGTCACATAAAAGAATCTTAACCCATCCGTCGTTTTCCTGCTGCCAGGAAAATTCGGTGCCTTCATGCAGCTTAAATAATACCGTGTCATTGATGCTGTTACCGGATCGTACCATTATTTCTGTTCCGGTAACTATTCCCCGCTGGGAAAAATACTGGTTGTAAAGTTTGACGGCAGTACTTGCCCCCAAAAGAATTGTAAAAAAAATCAAGATATACATGATTACCGTTACAATCTCTCGTTTATAAAACATCCGGACCGTCAGAACACCCCAAAAAACGAAATTCATAATTAAGAAACAGGTTGCCAGCTCTGCTGCATTGAGTTTGGAATACCAGAAACAGAAGTTCATAAGTGCCGGTACAAGCCCCCTGCATTCTATCTTGTCCCTGGTCAAACCACGCGCATACGCCAGGTTCGACTGCAGATCACCATCTCTGGGTATCAACATTTCTGCTTTGAAGTAATTCAGTAGTGCCTTGCCCAGTTTATCACTCTTGAGATAGGCATTACCCAGGTTGTAAAATATCTCTCCATTGCTGATTCCTGCAGCGGCTATCTGTTCATACTGCCGGATAGCCGTTTGGTAGTCAGCCTGTCTGTAGGCATCGTTTGCCTCGATAAACAGATGTGAAGGATCTGCCGAGCCCGTTTCACGGGCCGGCAGACAGTTATGCTGCAAAAGCAGGCATCCGCATGTAAAAAAGAGTGTCAGGCTCAATAACCTTTTTTTCATTTGCGCTTTATTTTCCTGTTCAGGCTGTTGATCATTTTTTTCATTGACTTGAATACCGCCTCACGTTCCTCCACCGAATGCTTTGTAAAACCGAACTGTCCTGAATCAAAAAACTCAAGAATATCCGTTACAGCTTTTACGGTTTCTGCCGGGACATTATATTCCGGAAGCCGTCTCTCAAGTTCCTTGGGGGTCAGAGCGCTGCCGGCAATATTAAGCTTGTCACCTATAAAATCTTTGAGGGCTTTTGAAGCGCGCTGATAGAACAGGGGGTCATCCTGCGTGAGGGCACTTTTAATCAACGGCAAAGCCTTGCTGAATCTTTTATGGGCCTGTTTAAACCGTATGAGACCCCTGTCCTGCTCAAGCCGTTCTCGGGACCTTTTGATGCTGAACGTACAAACAAAACCTATGACAGGCAGCAAAAAAAAGAGCGCTGCAGTCAGCGAGAGCGGCCTAAGCCTGCGTGCTGACAGGGCCTCAAGAGAGGTGTGCACCGGCAGGATATCATGCCCCAGAATTTTTACCTCCTGTTTTATCCCTGACTTTTTTACAGACTCAACCACCTGAAATTTTTCATCATCACTGGATGGCACAACATCCAGAAGATACGGTCCGGCCTTAAGGGATGTATAGCTTCCTGAGGACGGGTTGAAATATGAAACAGTAACAGGCGGGATTTGAAGTTGTCCCTCTGTCAGCGGAACAAGCGCTTTTTTGAGAACCAGCTTGCCACCGACCTTACCCCCTTTGAGCTGGGTTTCAAAGACAGGTTTGTCATCATAGACCTTAAAATTCTGCAGTCCCTGTATATCAAGGGTCTGCTGATTTTTGAGATTGCCGATCCCGGCAAGGGTCAGCGTCAAGGTAACAGACTCACCAACCTCAAGCTTCCTGGTGCTCAGCTTACCGTTTAAACTGAATTCTCCCACCAGATTTTTAAAACCCGCTGGTTTCCCCGCAGTCGGAAGCGTCTTGACCATAACAGTAATCGGTGAAGTCCTGAGTATCTTTGGCACGGTCTCACTGAAACCGAAAAAAGAATCATCGAAAAAGGGGTCATCGAAAAAACCGCGCCTGCGGCCCCTCTTTTTCACGACAACATCACACTGCAGAGTCGAGGGCTCAATCTTCAGGACACCGGTTTTGGTAGGAAAAAGCGCTTGCCGTAGCTCCGTTACCAGGTATGTCTGGCCGTTTATAACCTTTTGGTACTCTTTTTCCTTGCCCAAATCTTCAGTCAAAAACCCCTCAAAGGCGGGTGATTCGGTCAGACGTGCATTTGCAACCTTAACCCTGCGGTAAAACTTAAACCGGTAGATAATCTCCTCGTAGTGATAGGGGTTTTCATTATCAACTTCGGCAACAACAAAAATATCTTCGCTCTGTTTGGCTTGAGGTGTTGTTTTTGAAATCTTGACCGTTATCGGTTTGCTTTTTACTTTGCTGCCTTTGTGCTTGACGGCAAACGGTCCAATAGTGAAAGTACCTGCTTTTTGAGGGTAGAGTATATAATTATACTCTACGGCAGATGACATCTGCCCGTTTATAATCCGAAACTGCGACGAACTGCCCCGTGATTGTATCCTGAAGTCAGGCAGTGCCGGCAGTGCCGGCTCCTCACGCGTGCCTTGAACGGATATTTTTAAAATTATATAATCATCGAGGGTGGCCTCGTTCTTATCAACCGTAGCAATAACTGTAATCTCAGAAGCCCCTGCTGCTCCGGCTGCTAAAGCAATCAACAAAATTTGTATGAATAATAAAAAAGGTTTTTTTAAATTACGCATCTGATCCCCAAACTCAAAGGTGACGCTGTATTAGTACTAACCGACAATTAAAACTGTGGAGCCGGAGTTGGACTCACACCTGTTTGTACAGCAAGGGCAATGCGGGCCTCAGCCTGAACTATAATATATAGTCATTCCAGCGAGCATGTTGTCCGCAGCAATCAAACCAAAGATGGCCAATGTATGCGAACAAAATAAAATGTCTATGTGTACCAGCCTTTAGCATTCAGCATACTGCGCATCCTGCTACCAGTCCTTTCCCGATCGGCGCGGCATGCGTCCCTTTGCCGCTTTTTGCTGCTTTTCCTTAAACTTGTCCCGGTCTTCCTGTATACTGTTAAGCCACTGCTGGGCTTCTTCCTCGGTCATTTTTTTTGCCTGCATTGGTGTCCCGGCAGCATCTGTATCTTGTTCCTGCTCTTTAGTTTCACCTGCCTGCTGCTGCTGTTGTTGCTGCTGTTGTGCGGTCTGGGTCTGTTGCTGCTCACCCTCCTGGCCGTTTTGTTCCTGCTGTTGTTGTTCTGACTGCTGCTCCTGCTGCTGTCCGGCTTGGCCGGTCTGACACTGACCCTGGTCCTCCTGTTTTTGCTGCTGCTGTTGTTGCTGTTGCTGCTGGGCGGTTTCCTTGGCTTCGTTTAATCTGCGTTTAATCTCCTCGCGTACAAACTCCAGATTATGCTGGGCATCTTTGTCTTCAGGATCAAGCTCAAGGGCCTTCTTATAATACTCAACGGCTTCTTCAAGCTTGCCCTGCCGGTACTTGGCATTGCCGATATTGTAAAGGGCCTGCTCTTCAATCCGGGCATCCCGGGCTGTTGCCGCCACATCCAGATACCCCTTAACGGCCTCCTCAAAATTTCTCATTTTATAATGGGTAGATGCTATATTGTATTTCAGCTTCGGGTCTTCAGGTGATTCAACCTGGGCATCTACAAATGTCTGCAGCGATTCATCATACTTTTCCTGCTCGTAAAGCTCTCCACCTTTTTGCATCTTACCATACAGTGAGGCCGCCATACTGTGTGAAGTATATGTGCTAAGAAAAGAAAACAATAGGATGGTTAAGATCTGTTTCATAGTGTGTACTCTTATTACATTAGTAGATTTATTATTAGTAACAACGTAAAAATTTTGGATTTTAGCAAATATTATGGATTTTTCAACAGGATTATTATACCTCCAAAAAGGTATAGCTATATGTAAAATCACAAAGATATCTTAAAAAAACTAAGATATGCACATGATAATGTCAAGGGGCCGGGATAGAATTTCCAGCCAGCATAACACTTTGGCTTAATAGTTAAGCCAAGGAGAGGAAGCAACAAATTCCTCTCCCCGGCCAAGAGGAGGTAGGGGGTGGATAAAAGTAGTAGTACATCTTCACATTTGAATTTGTCAGTTTATCGGTGAGGGTCTTTGGTTTTGGGCAGCAAGGGCGATGCGAGCAATTTTCTATACTAGAAGAAACGGTCGTTCAAGCGAGCACATAGCCCGCTGCAATCAAAACCAAAGACCCTCACTAAATCATACCCACTCCTCTTTTCCCTTAAGCAGGGAGAGGAAGCAACAAATTCCTCTCCCTGCACAGAGGGGTTGGGGGGGGTGAGTGTAAAAGAGCTTATTTTAACATGTATTGATTTCCTAGGCTGTCATGGGTGCAATAACTATTTTAACCCTTCTGTTCATCTGACGGCCTGCCACTGTTTTATTACTTGCAACCGGTTGGGCCTCACCAAATCCGAATGTCACCAGCCGTGACGAATCAACGCCGCGGGCCACCAGGGCATTTTTAACCGCATCGGCTCGTCTGCGGGACAAATCAAGATTATATGTTTCCGTACCGCTATTATCTGTATGTCCTTCGATATGAATACGGGTTTGGGGATAACGGTTCAGGACACGGGCCACACGGTCAAGTTCATTGTAGGCTCCCGGTTTTAAAATCGCAGAACCAAAATCAAACAGTACGTCCGACTTAAAACTTACAGCAAGGGCCTCCTGCTCCCGCTGAATACTGGCAGCCTCTGCATTGGCAAGCGCCTGACGCATTTCACGTTCCTGGTTATCCATATAACGCCCTACGGCACCTCCGCTGAGTCCTCCGAGCACCATCCCTGATCCGGCCCCGATAGCAGCACCTTTTTTACCGCCGACTGCATAGCCAACCCCGGCACCAACGGCAGTTCCCAGTGCTGCTCCGACAATGGAGCCTTTTTTGGTTCTGGTATCTGTGGCACAGCCTGATACCAGCATTGTTGTGATCATAAAAACAATCAGTGCTATCTTTTTCATGATTACCTCCCTGCCGTCTATTTTTTAAATATTTCCCTAGTCCCTCAATAAAGGAGGGGGGGCCCGCCTCCCCGGGGAAGGGAGGCGGAAGCCTATGGCAATCAGGCCTCCTAGTGCTGATTGGCCATAGTGTTCTTTTTATCACCAACATCCACTGCCGTGACCGAATGCCCAGTTCTTGCCGCAGCGCCTGCCATGCCCGCATCCTGCTCCGGAACCGCAGAGCATGTTGCCGAACCCCATGGTGCATCCTAGAGGAAGCTGGGCGATCTGGTCAGGACTTAAGATTTTACGCGCCTGAAGCTGATAGGAAAGTATCTTTTCATCATACCGGGCCTGCAGATCAGATGTCTCTTTTTGAAGATGTATTACCTTGTCTGAATCGGGTACAGGTTCCAACAGCAGGCTGTTCATTGCCAGGCGTTTTTCTGCGAGCTTTGTCTTTAAAGCGGCTGTATCTTTAAAAAATGACTGCTGCAGGCTGTTAAGGTTGTTGCTCTGTTCCGTGGTAAGCGTTACGCCTGGGGTACAGTTCCACATGCCCTGCCATGCTGCCGGCTTATTGCAGTTGCGTCCCCATCCGGCCTGGGCATCAAAAGTCCACACTAAAGTAAGTATAACCAGTGCTGCAGTGATAACGTGTCTTTTCATGTTAGTTCCTCCGTTTAAAAAGTGTTGCCGCTAAAATCTTGTATCAAAACTTGTTTGTCGTGCTATCTGTTTCCTACTCACAGTACATAACAAGAATGATGCCAAAATAATTATTATGTAATAACAGGCTCTTAGATGATTGGCCGGGTTGCAGTATTCGACAACTCAGATTGTTTGACGACAATTATGTCGAATAGGCACGGTATGCCTGAATGTATGTAACGGTAGGAAATATGATTTAAAAAAATTGTGGTAAGAATAGATTATTTGATCCCGTATTTCTTCATTTTATAGCGCAAGACCCGTTCGCTGATCCCGAGCAGTTCGGCTGCCCTGGTTTGGACCCCGTCACTCTTCTTCAGGGCAGAAACAATCATCTCCTGTTCCAGGGACTTCATTCGTTCGGACAATGTACCGTGGGTTGTCTCCTGATGATAGCGAATCTCCTCAGGCAGGTCTTCCGGGCGCACAAGGCAGGTTCTGGCAAGGGTAACAGTTCGCTGAACCACATTTTCCAATTCACGGATATTGCCGGGGTATGGATACTTTATCAGTACATCCATGGCATCATGGGTAAATCTGACAGGGGTGGCGGCATAGCGCTCAAGAAAGAATTCAACCAGCTGCGGGATATCTTCACGGCGTCGGCGCAGCGGCGGAATGGTAATCTCCAGTACCTTAAGACGAAAATAAAGATCCTGTCGAAATCGTTCTTCCCCGCTCATTTTCTTCAAATCACGGTTGGTTGCTGCTATAAAACGCACATCAACATCAATAGTCTCTTCACTGCCGATGCGGCTGATTTTATTTTCCTGCAGGGCCCGCAGCAGCTTGGGCTGCAGGGATAACGGCATCTCCCCGATTTCATCCAGAAAAAGCGTACCGCCATGGGCAAGCTCAAAACGCCCGCGGCGTTTGTGTATTGCATCGGTAAATGCTCCTTTTTCATGACCGAACAGCTCGCTTTCAAACAGATTTTCAGGAATAGCAGCACAGTTCAGTTCTATAAAAGGGTTGCTCTTCCTGTCACCGATCAGGTGAACAAGTCGGGCAATCAGCTCTTTACCGGTACCGGTCTCCCCCTGTATTAATACGGGAAACGGACTCCGGGCTACCCTGCGGGTAAGCGAGATAACCTCCTTCATTGCAGCACTTTCTGCAATGATTTTTAAAGGCAGAGGACCATCCTCTAGTATTTCTTCTGCTTCGGCAATATCCATATCGACCGCTATCTGCTGTTCAATCTGTTGAATTTTTTTCAGGAGATCGGGAAGATCAACAGGCTTTTCAAGATATTCATCTGCACCCAGTTTCATTACGGTAACTGCTGTATTGATGTTGCCATAGGCGGTAACCATGATGGAGCGCACCGTGGGATTAATAGACTTCATCTGTGCCAGGACTTCATCACCCGTGAGTCCGGGCATTCGGTGATCAATGATAACGAGCTGTACCGGCTCCCGCTGAAAAATGTTTAGCGCCTGCCGGCCGTCAGCCGCTAATAAAACCCGGTACCCCTGATTTTTTAAAAACCCGCCAAGCAGGTCCCGCTGTGTTGCCTCATCATCAACAACTAGAATATTCATAAACACCCGCCTCCTTCTGCTTTACTTATAATATTAAACTATGAAGATGTATTGATACTGATAAAAGTGCCTAGAATGTATCTGCTGCAGTAATAAACTAAAATTACAAATACAAAACACCAAATGCCGAAACAATGCTCAAAATTCAAATGTCAAGTAGTGAAAATGCTGTTTTAAATTTTTTGTCATTTGAAATTGATTTGAAATTTATAATTGGATATTTTGATTTTAGATCCTGGCAACATTGTTTGCTTATTCAGCCCTTTCAACAATGTGTAAACATAACTCCTCAATAGTACACTCAGGTCCCGGAGATACCCTTGTGTATCGGAAGGTAACAAGTTACTGCAACTGTTCCAGGGCTGTTACTCTTGACCTCAATCCGTCCATTGTGGGCCTGGATAACGCGCTGGGCAATACTCAGGCCAAGCCCCGTCCCTTCAGCCTTACTGGTGAAATATGGCTCCAGGATGCGTTCAGCCTCATTCTCGGGCAGTGCAAACCCTCCGTTATGAATACTCAGAAAAACTTCTTTGCCGCTACTCCCCAACTGAATGTCAATGAACCCTCCGTCCGGCTGGGCTTCTATTGCATTCTTTACCAAATTTTCAACCACCTGGTGCAGCAGATCATGATCACCCATTATCGGCTCATGCAAGTCTATGCTGCGGGTGACCCCAATAGCATGCTTCTGACACCGGGGTATATACAATTCCAGGATATCGTTGACCATGAGATCGAGTCGTATCGGCTTCAGTTTGGGATCCTGCGGCCGGGCATAGCTTAAAAGGCCGCTGACTATAGCATTTGTCCGGCGAACTTCATTAAGCATGAGATCCAGCAGCCGCCTGGGCTCACCGGCAATGTTATGCCCCTCAAGCTGCAGCCTTTGCAGGCCCATCTTTATGGCGTTCAGGGGATTGCGCACCTCGTGGGCAATAGATGCAGCGGCCCGGCCCAAAGCGGCATCCTCCCTTTGTCGGGAAAGCTGACGTTCATACCTGCGTACCTGCGCAAAATGGTATGATTGCTGCCGGTATAAAACAAATGAGAGTACGGCACCCAAAAGTGCTATGGCAGCACCGAACACAAAAAAATCGCGCCAGATACGGTTAAGGGTTAACACCAGATAATCGGTACAGATGCCGACAACTATTTCGGCATTGCCGACACAAAGGCGAAACTCTGCCGCCCTGTCTTCATTTGTATCCAGCATTACTACTTCAGGAGGTAGTGCTGCTGATGCCTGTCCGGCTGATAGTTGCTCAATGTTTGCATAGCATATGCCCGGCAGCTTGGACAGCGTAGCAGCAAAATTTTCCAGGCTGAGCTGCCGCTGCATTAATTCTATATTTGTAGCGCCAAGTCCTATGAGTATACACCCGGCCTCTTCCTGCCGGGGCCATGAAAAAACATACAGGTGATCGGCCTCTCGGTATTCCAGCTTGGGCTTAGCAGAACATGCAATCGGCAGGCCCTGGAAGCATTGCGGAGGACCTTCAACATAATTCACCTCGCTTTTATAAATCCTGATACCGGCAAGGTTGGTCTCGGCGGCAAAAGCGGTTAATTCTTCCACTGCAAAAGGTTCAATGCCGTCAAGATAGTCCACAAAACGTGCCGAATTTGAAAGAAAACTCTGCAGGATTTCTTCGGTTACCTCCTGGGAAAAAAAAGCGTTGCGGACATTCAGTTGAGTTACTCCGGCAACGAGCTGGGCGTGTTCATTTACATGATAGAGAAATGCTTGTTTGGCCCGCGTAGCTTGCCAGAAAAAATAAACCAGAACAACTGCAATGAGAAGGCCGAATACACCAGTGTTGGTAATCCATAGCGGGATGCGGCCTTTAGTGGTCATTATGGTGCCTGCCTCTTCCCCGGCCATGATGCTTTCTGCTTTTCCAGAGACGGCGTCTGACCCCGGTAGCATCATGCGAATCATTCCGACATCCTTCACAAAGCACCCTGTCGGCGTTGAAGACTTTTTTGTCACGGGTGAAAGTGCCCCATACCCTGATCATTCTGCCGGGCTGAATACCCCGGGGTAAAAAAACAGAATCCGCTTCAACGGTTACGTCTGCCGGGGCCTTGCCATCAGTTGCCGGGCCCGGCGGCAATAACCTCATAACATCCTGGGTCTTCTGAGCAGGTTGGCGTTGAGCAGCAGCAGGTTTAATAACAATCTTTCCGCTGTCTCGATTAACCGATACGACCCGCCCGAAAAACACCTCTTCTGCCTGGCACAGCGTGACAGCCAGACAGGTAAGAGTCAACAGTATGATTAAAACGCAGCGCATTATTTCTCCATTACATTATATGTTGCCGAATCAATTTATATCAAGAACAATGCCAACTCTATTTCACCTGTTAAATCAAAGGGTTGCTTTTTTAATGCTCAATAAAACTATATCATGAATAGCGCAAATCGACAATTTTGTCGAGCGGTAAATACAAACAAAAAAAGCAAAACTATTTTCGAGGCTGGGGCTACAAGGGCTGTTGCCCAAACAATATGATTCCAGCTGAATGCAGAGTCATTCCCACCCCCACTTCCGTGGGGGTAACCTGTAGGGAGAATCCAGGGGAATAAATACCCGATTGCTCGGGAGTGACCTAATATGTGGGTGCAGCATGAGTGGAACTCACTGATCATTTTCAATTCATTAATGGTGGGTTTTACCCACCCGGCTTTGAAAAAACCCTGATCTTTTACCGCAAATATCCAGACCAGTGGGGGTGCTTGGAGTCTACCTCGCCGGAAGTAATCTGTTTAATATCTGAACCGTCGGGATTCATTGTGTAGATTTCCCACTGTCCACTGCGAAAGCTTTGAAAACAGATCCGGCTGCCGTCAGGCGACCAGCTTGAGCGCTTATCCTTGGCGGGGTGATTGGTAAGGCGCATCTGCCCGGTGCCGTCGGCCCGCATGCGGTATAGCTCAAAGTTACCGTCACGATAACGCTGAAATGATATGTGTTTACCGTCAGGTGAAAAAGCGGCAAGTGTACATGCAAAATTTTGTCTATCCACCAACGTTTATGAATCGTGGCATAACATTCACAGGCCCGTGAATGGTCTTTCCTCCATTAACATCAATATCTTCGAGTTTATAGTAGTAGATCTTCCGGTTCTGCACATTGTCATCAACAAACTCATACTCAGTACCTTCGGTGGGTGAACCTTCTGCAGGGATCAGCTCTTCATTAATGCAAATGTACTCGCCGTCTTCGGAATCCGCGCGGTACAGGTTGAACCCGGTGTTGTCTACCTCGGAAGAGGTTTCCCATGTAATAATAACGCTGCCTGATTGAGGAACTGCATCGAGGGACGACAAGGCGATCAGGTTTGTCTCTGGGCCGCGCACAGCACGCACATAATGCACCACCGTCTTGATGCTGCCAAAGTAGAAATCCACCCAGCCCAGATCAAAGTGCACGGGCCAGGCTTTGTTGCTGTATTTACCGGGGACCGATGTGGACGTCCAGAAGAAGTCGGCAGGGGTGTCGGGGAAAAAGGCAGTGTCTATACTGGGGCCGTATTGCGTGTAGTCAACAATGGATTGCAGCTCATTTACGTTGGGCAGTCGCCAGTCATCATGCCCGGCAAGCACCAGACTTTCACAGTATGCCAGAGCTTGTTGCCAGCCCATTGTCTGGACAGGGAAGCTCTGCTGCCACATAAGCCCTGTTGCTGTATCCGTAACGGTTCCATCCCCGTTATCCACAAAACCGTTGTCCATGACGGTGATCTCTCCACGCACACCCATTACACCGTCACCCTCTTTAATAAAGTTATACTCATAGCCGGTCTGAGTCTGGACATAGTAGGGGCCGTACGTGGCGGACGGGTCAGGTGTGGACGTCCAATAGTAGAGCGTTATATACGGGAAGTAGAAGGGGTCCACAGCCGGCTCAATTCTTCCCCTGTCAACAATGTAGGATAGCTCCTTAATGGTTGGCAGCCGCCAGTCGTCAAATCCACCGAAAACAGCGCTGTTGAGTGCCGAAATATGAACAGACTGGGCATCCTCCGGACCGTACTGATTATCCTTGTCATGGATAGTGCCATCATCGGTCTTGCACTCCCAGATAAGACCCAAAACATTATCGCGCACCATAGCCCAGGAGGGGGCCCCGTCGGGCAGGTCATTGCCGGACGCATCAAGTTTGGTAAACGCACGAGAGCCGATGCTGTAGTTGGCATCCTGGCCGTAAAACGGCTCGCCCGGCGGGGGACAGGTGATCACACTGGCATTATCATAACAGAGCACCTGACCCGTCTCAGGAACCGACCAGGCGTGGACATTCAAGGAAGGTCCGCACACAACAGCCAAACTAAATAGGCAAAAAAGAATATTTTTTTTCATACATCCGCTCCGCATGAATAGGATTTTAGATTATTTTATATGTAGTATATAATACTAGACAGAAAAAATCCGGTCAATAAAAAGATATTAAAACAATTGAAATATATTGATTAATAAAAACTTGTTTTGGGATGAGTTAAGTATAGGTCGGGTGCACTTGTATGTCAATAAAAAAGCTGTCACAAGATATGGGCCGTGGCCGTCTTGAGAATAATTGGTGACTGCTCAAGGTTGTTTAGAAATGTGGGGTCTTTATAAATTCTTTTCTATTAGGTATCTACGGATGGATTACGAACAAACTTTTCCCAATGTCTGGAACTATTACGCCACCAGAATATACCAAAACCTATTCCTCCCAATATAAATATTGATGATAAAAATGCAGTTTTCTCAATGAATAGTCCAAACAAAACCAATCCACCTGCTAGCAGATAACCTCTACGCACCCCCTTTATTCTTAAGGCTACAATATCATTATTATTGATGATATTTTTTTTATTTTCGCTACGAAATCGAATTTTACCGGAATCATCCTCTCGGGTGCGCCCATAAAACATAAAAGCATTATAATTATTTTGCGCTTGCTCATATATAGATTTAACTTCTTCCTCTTCTCTTTCATTCTCAGGTAAATTCTCGTATAAAGCAATTGCTTCACTATACAGTTCAAGCACCTTTTTAACTTTATTATATTCTTCATCAGAGATTGTTGAACCATCTCTACTGTTAAAATTGTTTTTCAACCAAATACTAGTTGCATAATTCGTGAGCACTCCTACTTTTAAATTCTGTGGAGGATTATAATTTAAAGAATTCTCAAATTCTTGTATTGCTAAATCATATTCTCCTTGTTGGCCAGCATCTATTCCATTATTTGAATGTACAATTGCTTTTTGAATTTCATCGTTACGATCCGTTCTTGTTTCCTCCATAACTATTCCCCCTTTATTTGCGAAAATTAATAATTAATTCTATTAGAAATCTTTATTTATGTGAGCAAGGCTTAGTCAAACAGCCGAGAGCTTCTCTTTCATAGGGCTGCAACTTATAGAATGTAAAAAAACAGCAATTCACCTTGGGGTTTACCCCATGAAGCCGGTTCAGTTTAAAATATCTGAAACTGATAAATTTATCCATAAATTTTAGCTATAGTTAATATTTAAATTGAAAACAATTATTAAATGATATACTATAAAAATTTACTTTTAAGGATTATATATTATGTCATGTCCAATTTGCAAAGGGAAAAAAATTATTGAATGTCCAACTTGTAAGGGTAAAGGGAAAATTTATGGAGTCCTAACGGATTCAAAATGTTCCAATTGTAAAGGCACAGGGAAAGTTAAATGTAGCTGTGCTTAATATGTTCTATTGCTGCACAGGCGGTGAGTTTATAGGTTCCAACTGTCCCTATTTATCTATTTATCCTAAGATCTTTTTTCCATAAGACACTATTAGATGCAGATATATTAGACTATTCAGTAATACTGGAACGTATCCCAAGGATTGTCCTGCATTTCTTTTAGTCGTGATTGTAAATCCCCAACATGTATTTCAAATTTATGTCCATCAGGATCGAGAAAATAAAAAGAATCTCCTTCAGATTTATTCTCAGACCATTCTACACATCCATAATCTAAGAGTTGAGATTTTAATACTTGAAAATCAAAACTGGTGCAACTGAATGCAATATGAGAATAATCTGGTCGCTTAACTCCTGACACTCTTGAGTCCTGATTGAGAGCAATCCAGGTTTCTCCCGTGGTAAGATATGCCCCGTTTTTCCATTTTACGACTGGCCTTAAGCCCAATACCTCCTTATAGAATTCAAAGGATACCTCGATATTCTTTACTGCAAATGTAATATGATTAATTCCTTTTACCATCTTTAATTCCTGTTTTTCTCCTATTTATCTTTTGTTGTGTGATAGTTTGTAGATCATTTTCAATCCGTTAATGGTGGGTTTCACCCACCCTACAGGCTAATTAAGATTACGTAAGTTATCAGTTGTTAATGGGCGCTGTTGTCCCTAGTGTACTGCTTAAAGCTTCATCAGGGCTAATATTGTCAAAAATTATATTTTTTCTCATAATCTTCTGAAAACCGAACACCGACATCACCCGCCGCTTCCCGGATGTCGTATATAAAATGAATGTGCCATAAGCACAGAACTAGAATCCACCGGGCGCGATTTGCGGTCGGGTGAATGTGCTTGTTATGCATCCCATAGCTGTTCAATTTCAATTAACGAGCATCCCAGTTCTGAACTAGCCGCCCTAAGCCCCCTGATAATTTGCAGATATAGCGTGTGGCTGGAAATGTCCTTGATCTTTGTAACCACATGAGTGTCGCTCAGGATTTTCTGGTTGCTTTTGAATCTCCGATTCACGCCCCTCCACAAACCTGAGTCTATGGGTGGGTGGAGAACGTTTCTTATTCCTTCCCGGCCCCTTCACCAACATAGCAATAAGTTTTTAAATATACGTTAACAATTTTCGCAGCCCATCCATACTGGTTAGCAAGCTTCGGTGTTGCATTCACAAGAGCATCAAGTATTTCTTTGTGCCACTTCTCAAACGTCTCTTGCAGGATAACTCCTTTTGAAGAATCGAGAACCTGAGTGAAGTCGATATCGTCAATGAGCGGATATATGTCTTCACGACTCTTGAGCGGTGCCCTTGATCGCAATGCTGATAAAGCATTCCATCTGGAATAGGACTTCAATATTGCCTGTCTTTGTGGTGTCAAACGACTCCCTCCTAAATGCATAATGCCGAGTTGAGCGGAACCCCGACTTGGTTTAGAAAAATGCTTTAGTATTTTTCTAAACCAACCAAGGGGCGGTAGTCCCGCCGAAAGCGGGATTTCACGCGCGGCGGCTTTTTGCCGTCGCTGTGTAAGCATTTGTTGGCCCTTTAAAATAGTTCAATCATTTCTATATAATCTTCCTTGCTGATTTCTTTTTCAGTTTTATCAAACCTCATTGGGCGAAAAATTTGTATTTTTTTAGTTTTGAGTGGAATTGAAAAAGTTGCAATACGTCCACTTTTTGAATTAATAATTTCGGATTGTCCCACAGTACAAGTTAATTTTGTTCCAAAATCATCATATTCATCAGATTTGTAATATTTTTGAAAGATTTCGGCAATCATGCCATTCATTGACAATAATAAATACGGGGTGGATGTCTGATACCCAATCCTAAGCCAATCTAACAACTCAACATCGCTATAAATACCTTTGTTTTCATAGAAATCAGTATAGAGGAAAGTGTTAAAGCCGTGTCCGATCTTCATTAAAATGAAGTCTATTGTTTTATCATCTGAAATCCATTTGAGAATGTTTTTAGCTGGAGCACGGTTAATAATTTTGCTAATTTTGCTAAGGAATATGGTTAAAAATACTTTTTTAAATGTTACGTCATTATGTTTTACATCATCTGATGATAATATATCTATCCCTTCTTTTTTACATATATTTAGAAAATTTGTTCTTTTAACTTTCTGATTTAGAACTCTTTGAAATATAGCTTCTTCTTCGCCACTAATTAATTCGTTAAGCTTTAATGCGCAGCTATTGATTTTTGATTCTTTAAATAGCTCCCCAATAAATATGAAAGGATAATTTTCTTCTGGATTTTCCTTAAAAAATTTATCGATAATTCTTGAATCTATATCCTTGTCAATAAGTACAGCAATTTTAACATCAGCTTTTGTTTTATCTAAAATACGTAGATCTCTGGTAACTTGAGTATGTGAGGCAAACACTTCAAAAAGGACCTTCCTGCCGTTAAATTCAAATAATAAAAGGTCATTACGCCCACCAGCTAGCCCTTGCGCTTCTTTTATTGGATGATAATCTGGAAATATTTTAGCAATAATTTCGACAAGCCTATCCTCAACAATGCCATGAAGTCTCTTTGCCTTTCTTTCTTTTAACACCCAATCTTCAAATTCTTGTTTCTTATTCATTATATTTTTCTTCAAGGCCAATGTTTAAAAAGAATTATTTCTATCATATTGATAAAAACAAGAAATAATTCTTACATATTGATAAAATATTGAAGTTTTACATTTAATAATAGGGTGAAAAAGGTCATGTGGGGTTTCCTTCAACCCAGCCGCCTCCTTTTGCGCCCCTGTTTTTCTACCAAGTCTGCAGAATTCTGTGAGAAATGATTTGTGTTATTCAGCTATATAAAAATTATTAGCTTTTTTCAAGCAAATTATTGTAAGGAATCGAACAGAAGATATTTGTTGTGCCTGTTATCGAGTAAATTTTGTAGGGTGGGTGCAGCACAAGCGACCCCCCGATCATTTCCAATCTATTGATGGCGGGTTTCCTCACCCTGCCTGCTAATTCATGCCGTTACCTTGCGGAGCTGCAGCAGGTCTGTTTGCCCCTGTAAAACCTTTGCTATGCCGTCCTGCACGAGTGTGCGCATTCCCTGCTGAACGGCACATGTGCGAATAGTGGCGATATCATTTTTTTGTATAATCAATTTTTTTATTTCCGGTGTAGCGACCAAAAGCTCATGGACTCCTGTGCGACCTTTGTATCCTGTTTTACCACAGCGTTTGCAGCCGACCGGTTTGAAAAGCTTACCTTCTGCCTGCACAATGTTATCTTTATCAGAATACTCCGACCCATGGGCTTTAATCAGCTGTTCATACTCTTCATCAGATGGTGTATAGGGCTGCTTACAATCATTGCACAGGGTACGTACAAGCCGCTGGGCAAGGATACCCAGCAGGGCATCCGCAAAGTTGAAGGGATCAAGTCCGAAATCAAGCAGACGGGTAATAGTCTCAGGGGCGGAATTGGTATGCAGCGTGGAAAAGACAAGATGCCCTGTAAGTGAAGCTTCAATGCCGATACGCGCTGTCTCCCTGTCCCGCATCTCCCCAATGAGAATCACATCCGGGTCGGCCCGCAGAAAGGCCCGCATGGCAGCAGCAAAATCAAGTCCTATTTTAGGTGCAACCTGCACCTGCTGCAAACCTTTCTGGGTGATCTCAACCGGGTCTTCTGCAGTCCAGATCTTGCGATCAGTCGTATTTATATGATCCAGAACAGCGTGCAGCGTTGTCGTCTTTCCGGAACCTGTAGGGCCGACCACCAGCACCATACCATGCGGTTTTGCAATCATTTTTTTTATATGCTTTTCATTATGTCCGGAAAAATTCAGTTTATTAAGCGGCAATACCCCCCCGGGCGCAAGCAGACGCAGCACAACACTTTCGCCATTGACCGTGGGAAGCGTGGCAACGCGAAGCTCAACAGGCTGACCGTTAGAGGTGGTAAATATTTTACCATCTTGCGGCCTGCGCCGCTCAGCGATGTCTAAATGTGAGATAATCTTTATCCGCGAAATAATGGCCCGAATATGTGAACCGGGGATTTGCAGTACAGTGCGGCATTCTCCGTCAACGCGCATGCGCACGCTCGCATTCTCGCTGCCTTTGCCGGGCTCAATATGTATATCCGAAGCACGCAATCGACGTGCATCAGCAATCAGCCGGTGTACTAACTGTACAACAGCCGGCTCGTCTTCGGTTATATCGGTTTTTAATTTATTCCCGGTCGGTTCTGGATCATCTCTGTCCAGACGCTCCACCAAGTCTGCAAGGTTGCAGTTAGCCTGGCCAAAGGCCGATCCCGAGCCTAAGCCAAGATAACGCAAAATATCCTCGGCAAAACCGACCCTGAATTCATAACTGCGTGCACCAAGCAACTGCTGTATCTCCAGGATACGTCCGGTGTCATTGGGGTTGTCAATAAGGATCACAACTCTTTCAGTGTCCAGGCTGATTGGAACCCATAGGTTGCGTCTGAGGTATGAAATCTTAAGTTTTTTAAGCAGTACGGCCGGGAGCATCAGTTCGGGATCATAGGCACAAAAGGGAACCTGATAATACCTTGCCAGGGATTCACCGACCTCTTCAGGAATCAATTTGTCTTCGGTTACCAGAAGATAAGCAACAGATTTTTTTTCTTTTTCGGCCTTTAAAGCCAGCTCTGCCAGTCTTTTGGCGGTAGTTTTCTTACCGTGCACCAAATAGTCAAAGGGTCCATGGGTTGCCTGCAGATCATAGTGAAATTTTTGGGCTATCATGGTGGACAATTCTTTGGCAATACTCAGGTCTGTCTGAGTAAATACTGCGCCATTTTTTTTATTAATAATCTGTAGAACCCCCAGCAGCGTATCCTTACATTTAATGGGGACAATAACCATGGATTTGGTGCGGAAACTGGAATCATGATCATAGCGGTGATCAAATGTTAATTTCGGATGAATACTTTGCAGTGCATCCCTGTCATAAACATCTGCAATGCACAGGGGCTGATGGGTGAGTGCAACGAAACTGGCAATAGAGGTAGGGTTGAGAGGCAGCCGGTATTCTTTTACTTCACCACCGGTTTTATATCTGGAGACAATTTCGCGCTCATTGCGCCCGCGCTGGTAAACTGTCAGACGTTCTGCTTCAAGCAGTTCCAGCAGTTCATGCTCAATATAAGGCAAAGCATCTTCAAAACTTCCATAGTCATGGATAGTATGATAGAGCGAGTTTTTTATTTTTTGAAATTCTGGTGATTCCTGCGAACGTAATGAGTCCTGCCGACATAGCGCTTCCATTATATTCCCTCTCCTTTTTTAGCTGTATACATGATGTGACCAGAATGAATCTCATCATAAAAACAATGGCCGGTCAATATACCAAAGGTGCTATTTTTTCGTTTTTTTTGGTCTATTTTTTAAGATTACCGATTTTTTTTGTCTATTAACCGCAGACTGACGCGGACTAACACAGACATTCTAAGCGGAGAAACTCTCCGCTTAGAAGATGCAATCACTTCGTGATATAAAAACAATCATGAATTAAAATCCAGGCTTTAGGGGGGTGAAAATCAATATCAATATTCATGTAGTTCTGTGGTTTTTCAGCCCCGATATAACAAACGGGATCTGCGGCAGGTTGCCGGAGAAAAAGTCAGCGTACGTCTGCCTGTCCCGCATTTACTGCGGGGCATTAGTCTTTGACACAGGGCCCTCATTACCCTATACTGCTTATGACACATAAAAATTCTTATTCACACTGAGTCTACATGCAATTACAGAACAAAGTTGCCATTGTTACAGGAGCAAGCCGCGGGATCGGTAAAGCAGTAGCTCTGGCTTTTGCAGGTCAGGGGGCCTGTGTTGCAGTTGTTGCCAGAACCCAAAAGGAATCAAGATTAATTTCCGGTACAATTCATCAAACTGTTGAAGAGATCTGCACACACGGCGGAAGCGCCCTTGCTATTAAAGCCGACATTTCAAATGAGCAGGATGTAGACTTCATGGTACAAAAAACCATGGAAACATATCAGCGTATTGACATCCTGGTGAATAATGCTGCCACAAATCAACCCAAACTCTTTAAGGATATTAAGCTTAGAACCTGGGACAGGATCATGGCCGTTAATGTGCGCGGCCCAGTTCTGTGTACAAAGGTGGTCCTGCCGGTTATGCTGGAACAGCATTCGGGTCATATACTTAATATATCATCCATCGTTACTCAAGAAGTTACCCACGAGCCCATGACCGGCCTGGCGTACGACATGAGCAAAGCTGCCCTTAACCGTTTTACCATCGGACTTGCAGAAGAATTAAAGAATTATAACATTGCGGTTAATGCCCTTATGCCCGACAATACCAATACTGAGGGATGGGCCTATTTAAATCCTGATGTATCGTATAAAAACTGGCAAAATCCTGAGCTGTGGGGCAGGTATGCAGCTTTTGTAGCAGCACAGGACCCTGCTCGGTTCACGGGCAGGCTGCTTGGCGAGGACGAGTTGTCCCGGATATGCAGCGGGTAAAACAATTTATTGCGTTAAGAAAGGAAATGTTCATGAGCAGAGCACTGCCCTATCTTATATTCTATAGTATTTTCTTTGTTGTGCTTTTCGGTGTGCACCTCTACGTATTTTTGCGTCTGAAAAGCTTACTTAATATCCAGCAATCTGCCCTGCTCTATGGCATACTCATTGCTCTGTCATTATCGTTTCCTCTCTTCAGTCTTCTGGAAAAATTTTTTCCCAATACCCTGTCAATGATACTATATGCAGCCGCATCAACCTGGATGGGCGTTGTTTTTCTGCTGTTCAGTCTTCTGCTGGTATGTGAACCGGTAAGGCTTTTTGTAAAACTGCCGGCCCCGGCAGCGGGTATCACTGTTATTTGTATTGCCGCGGTTCTTTCCGTGTATGCCCTCTACAATGCCCTGTTTATTACGGTAAAAGCAGTAGATATCCCCATGCCGCACCTCAATCAGCCGTTAAAACTGGTTTTGCTGTCTGATATTCACGTAGGTACTATCCATAATGCCGGGTATTTGAACAAAATTGTTTCACAAACAAATGCTCTCAACCCTGATATGGTGCTGATTACCGGTGACCTGTTTGACGGAACCGGACCGGTCAGCAAGCATACGGTTGAACCCCTACAAAATTTCAATGCAAAAACATTTTTTACTATAGGTAACCATGAGCGCTATGATGGTGTTGACAGGGTTATGAACGTTCTGGCAGACACCGGCGTGCATATACTCAAAAACGAGGTAACCGAATACAAGGGTATCCAGATTGTAGGGGTAGACTTTTATGAGCGTGAGGGTCGCAAAGACAATCCCGTCCTGCATGAGCTGCCCATTGATACGTCACGGCCCTCCGTATTACTGTACCACCCACCGGTAGGGATTGAAGATGCGCTTAAAGCCGGCATTAATCTCCAGCTTTCGGGCCATACCCATAACGGCCAGCTGTTTCCTTTTACGCTGCTTGTTAAACTTTTTTATCAGTATGTGTGCGGTTTATATCAAATAGAGCAAATGTATCTGTATGTCTCTCCCGGAACCGGCACCTGGGGCCCGCCCATGCGGCTGGGCTCTCAAAGCGAGATAACGCTGATAAATCTAAAAAAAGTGATGAGTAACGAGCGATGAGTACGGAGAAAATCTTTACTCGTTACTCGCTACTCAGTCCTCATCACTGGTTTATTACCAATACCCGTACCCGTAATGATAATAGGCGGGGGGGTTCAGGTCTGTTCTTATTATCTGGTCGTCATAGATTATTTTTCTCAGTTCAATGCCGTCCTTTCCCAGTTTCCCGACAACCGTTACTTCACCGTTTTCTCTCTTGGCCTGTTCCAACAGCATGATTGCGAACCTGTCCGCCCGCAGTCGGTAATAATGTGTGTAGCAACGAAGCTTGTTATTGCTCT
>JANQFE010000051.1 GCA_028278025.1 Thermodesulfobacteriota bacterium
TTGTCAATTTTGCAGGGCTGATTATGGGGTACCCTTGAAACTTCAAGAAACCATTCAGCATTACCTGTTTGTGCCCTTTTAAGCCATTTGTAAACCCAATCTCTGGTTCGGTTAAGTTCTTGATGGATTTGTGTTACAGTTTTTCCACCTTTTTTTAATTGAACACAGAGTTTGCGAAGAGAAATTTCTTCTTTGTTATTTATATGTTTTTTTTAGCATTGTATAATCTCCTTTCAGTATTTAA
Source organism: Thermodesulfobacteriota bacterium (assembly GCA_028278025.1). GTDB lineage: Bacteria > Desulfobacterota > WTBG01 > CAIYCZ01 > CAIRTM01 > JANQFE01. Next base: position 245 of record JANQFE010000051.1, read on the forward strand.
AGATTATACAATGTGTCGACGATGTCCTGACACAGGAAGTGTCGACGATGTGGTGAAACATGCCAACTAAACAATAAAAACTACATGCTAAAAAATTATGAAAAATCAGAATTACCGCCCACGCTTTTTGATAATACTGGTCATTGCACTTGTCATTGGTCAGGTAATCTCTATCAACTATCTGAAACAGGATTTTGATAATAAACTTGATCAGTGTTATGAAGCAATCAACATGAATGCTGTTTTACAGGGAGCATTAGTTAATATTCTGGTAGAAAAAGAGATTATGAAGCGGGATGATTTGTTGACAGAGGCTCAGCAGCTATCGACCGACCTGATGGACAAATATGATGAAATGAAAAAACTACAGATGCAAAATCAAGATTCACCGAATCCTGACGATACTACTTCATAGAATTCCCGGAATCTTTTACGAGTGGAACTTTTTGATTCTCTGATGTTTGTATGGTATAAAAAATAAAACCTTTTGCATAATTATCTTTGTAATCGTGAGAACCTACGATAATCGTTAAGGAGAATTGGATGAGGCTTAAATCGACGGTGCTGGGCTGCCTGCTTATGATCCTGGTGTGTACAGGTACTGCTGCAGCCCAGGATTTTGAGACCAGTGTTGTAACCGGCAATACCTATACCTGCTATTTCTTAAGTCGTCTTGATATATTCAACACTGATATATTCTTTGATGAAAAAGGCGGCATGGCGTTTGCAAAATTTGAAGGTAACGGTTTTTATTTTACCCTTGCAAATCTGTTTGTAGGAATATACTGGTCACTAAATGCAAAAATCGGCACGCGAACAGGAGATTCGGTTTTTGTGCTCACAGGATCAACAATTGATCCTTTTGTTATTGGTACGGGTACACTGCTTTTTGAATATAGTGACTTATATGGATTACTCTATTTTGGCTTCAGGAATGTAGAAGAAGAGTAGCCTTCCCGGTTTTTCTTGAAAATCCATTCCAAATCATATATACATTGTAAACCTTACACGTCGGGGAGTAGCGCAGCCTGGTAGCGCGCATGCTTCGGGAGCATGAAGTCGGGGGTTCAAATCCCCCCTTCCCGACCACTTCTTTTCTTCTATCTAGTTGTAAAATCATAATAATGTTTTCCTAGTATGCATAAAAAAACCAAGTAACAACCAAGTAAAAGTTTAATCCCCCATGCTTTTAGCAAGTTGTTTAAGCCGAGTAGAGTGATCATATTTTTGTGTCGTTTGTTTAGATTTATGACCCATCCAATCATCAGTGTTCTGACATTTTCATTAGAAATTTCATTATGCTATAAATTATCAGGATACAAAATTACGTTTTTTACTACACAGTTTATATCAATAAAACATCTTCTCTGGTATTACACCTCTAACACCACCATATGGTTTTGGTGTGTCACCATCTCTTCTGTGAGCATATGGAGTCAGGCTTGCATAATTGAATATTTACATTCGTGGATTATTCTGCTATATACCTTCCTATGGCACGCAAACCGCGCATCCACTTTCCAGGGGCATTCTACCATGTAATCGCACGTGGCAACGGGCGGCAAGATATTTTTCTGGAACAGGCAGATTATCACCAATATGTAAATCTTTTGCAGGAATACAAACAACGTTTCCATTTCACCCTTTATGCTTATGTACTGATGACTAATCACGTCCATCTTCTCATAGAAGTGGATGAGGTACCCTTATCACGCATTATGCAAAATCTTCAATTTCGGTATACTCGTAAATTCAATTTAAAATACAATAAAGACGGCCATTTGTTTCAGGGCAGATATAAAGCAATCGTATGTGATATGGATGCCTACTTTCTTGAACTCACAGCTTATATCCACCTGAATCCTGTTCGTGCCGGAATGGTTGATGATCCGGCCAAGTACCAGTGGAGCAGTTATCAAGAGTATGTAAGCCTAGGCAAAGAATGCCTTGTTGCAAAAGACTTTGTCCTTTCACAGTTTGCAAGACGCAAAGCAGCGGCCAGACATGCCTATGAAGAATTTGTTGCGCAACACCTGAATGAGGGGCACCGGGAAGATTTTTACCTGGTTAAAGATCAACGTTTTTTAGGAGATGATGAATTTCTTGATACTATCCGGGAAAAAACAGCTGAAAAGATATCTCTCCAAAATAGCATTCCTCTAAATAAAGTCGTAGAAATAACCGTAGCAACACTAGGCATACCAGCGCAGCTTCTTTACAGCACATCACGCGGCCGCCAAGGAGCCTGGGGGAGGTCGATTGTGGGATATGTGGCAAATAAACTCTGTGGACATCAAAACAAAACCATTGCCGATCACTTTGGAAGAGACCCCTCTGTTTTTTCAAAAGGTATTAACAAAGTTGAACAGCAAATCAATGCTGACAAATCCTTTGCACGATTGATCTCAAAACTGGAAAAAAAGCTGACGCATGTATGATTGCATTTACACAAGCCTGACCCCATTTTTACCTTTTTACAGATTCAAATATCCTGAGGGTGGTTGCAGTTAATTATGACAACGACACAATTACTTTGGATAACGCTACATCATGGACCATTGGTGATCCTGTGAGTTATCTGTATGAGGGGAATAATCCGGATATAGGGGCATATGAATATATACCTGAAGTGTGCGACGACGAAATTGATAATGACTACGACGGGCTAGTTGACTGTGATGACCCGGACTGTGATGACCCTCCGCAGATTGTAGACGGACCTGATAAAGTAAGCAACTCTGAAGAATTATCAGATAATGAATCTGCCCCAACATCTGTATCGCCTGTGATCTGGGCAGTTGCCTGGGAATTTGAGGATGATTATGACACTAATGACTGCTGCAGCACAGCACCGACGGTTGCCTGGGATTACAGAACAAGCGATAATGAGAGTTGGGTTCACAATACGGCATTAAGATTTCAGTCATATGGTGTTGCTCATTTTGATGAAATGGACGACGGAGACTATCAGTTCAGGTCTTCTGTGACAGATTGTGACAATCAGACAACCTATTCCACAATCCGCTATATTACTATTGAATGATACTGGTAATAGGTGTGTTTGAAGAAGAACAAAAAGCTGTGCCGAGGAAGGTGTATTGAAACAACTGAGTTTATGTGACAAGTAAAAAGATCAAGGCGTAGAGTCCCAAAAGGCTGGAGCAGGTTTGTGGCTTTACTGTTTTAACCCTCTGCGCCTTCCTTTTTAATTGCGCCTTTCCATTGAAGTTATAGGGGTGAGAATTGGTGGAGCTTTAATAGGTTGTTGTTTTGCGTGCTCAAAATTTTATTTGGTAAGGAATGGTAAGGCTCAGATTTTGAAACTTGTAAATATTTGTAATTACTTATTAAAAAAAGCAGTTCTGGGGGTCCAAATCCCGCCTTCCCGACTCCTTGTTTTACAAACATATAAATCCATTCTTTCCCCCAGAATCCATGCCAAACAGCATGTAACTATATGAATTATCTTTATAAAAAATATATAAGAAATATTTCTATTTTACTAAAGTATCAAAAAAACATAGTCGATAGTATAAAATAGAAGATAAAAATCTTCTAAAACAACAAATCCTTTCACGGGAGAGGCACAAAGCCTCTCCCAAGATTTATTTTACATTGCTCCCAAAGTCGTCCAGAGGCAAGTACCCCTCTTAACCCCTCACCTCTGGGCGACCCTTTCTTTTTTTGGCTCCCAAAAACTGAATTTCTCCTTTTTTTCATATGATTCTATAAGTTATTACTGTGCGGTACAGGGCTAGTTGTCGGGTATTTGATTTTATTGTAAAATATTAATATAATAAAAAATTTACAAAGTATATAATATAAACAATAATATTTTTTTGGGGAAAATCATTGATCTTATCTACACACCCTGCCGATAGTATCAAAAACGTTTTCATTGTAGCTGTTATTTAGAAGGGCATAAAATCAGGAATTTGTTGATATGAAAGTTGATTTATTACTCATAAACCCCCCTATAACCCTGGAGGAGCGCTACGGAGCTTTTGCCTCTGTAGGCAGCCAGGCACCTCCGCTGGGACTCTGTTACCTGTCAGCCATCCTCAGAAAAGCAGGTCACGCAGTGAAAATTATCGATGCGCCGGCCCTCGATATGGAGCTTGAGCCGACAATTAATGAGATTAAAAAATATGAAACAAAGCTTATCGGTATTACAGCTACAACTGCTTCTATTATCCGGGCTGCAGAACTTGCCAGAGCGATTAAGCAAAGCACTATAGAAGCACGTATTATTATAGGCGGAGCCCATGTGTCGGCGCTTCCTGAACGAACGCTTGAAGAGTTTGCAGACTTTGATATCGGAGTAATTAATGAGGGTGAATACAGCATAGTAGACCTGGTCGCATGTTTTCAGAATGGAGCAGACCTTTCTACGGTGCCGGGCCTTGTTTACCGGGACGGCAACGATATAGTCCTTACTGCTCCCCGCGGTCTTATTGAAAATCTTGATGAACTTCCGTTCCCTGCCTGGGATATGATTCCCGATCTGGCAACATTTTACAAACCCGCCCCGCACAGTTTCTTTCAATTACCCTCATCTACACTCATGACCTCGCGGGGATGCAACGGTAAATGCACATTCTGTGCACGTCCGTTTATGGGCGAAAAGTATCGCAGCAACAGTCCTGAATATACCCTGGCCATGATTGATCATTTAATAAAGCATTATGGTATCAAGGACATCATGTTCTATGATGATAATTTTTTACTGGACCGCAAAAGGGTAACGGTCATATGTGAAGAGATTTTGAAAAGAGGATACAACATCAGCTGGTCCTGTCTGGCACGAACAGATGTGATGGCTGAGGATTTTTTTAAACTCATACGCAAGGCCGGATGCTGGCAGATTGCATATGGTATTGAGAGCGGTGATCAGACCATACTGAACAATATGAAAAAGCAGGCCAAGCTTGAGCGGGTTGAAGAGATGATACGCAGGGCTAATGAGGTCGGTATCAATACCCGGGGCTATTTTATGATCGGCTGTCCCGGTGAGACTAATGAGACTATTGACCGCACCATTGAGTTTATGCGCACCAGCGGCCTTAAAGAGTTTCATGCTACTTTCTGTACACCGATGCCCGGAGCCGAACTGTTTAATACGGCGGAACAGTATGGTGTTTTTGACTGTGACTGGAAAAAACTGGGGTTCTGGGATCCGGTTTTTATACCTCACGGCATGACAAAAGATGACCTGGTTGCAGCCCACCGCAGAATGTTTCGTAAGTTTTATCTCAGGCCCGCGCCCATAGCACGGTATATCACTAAGGTAATTACAAAGCCGAGCATAATGATCGACATTGTAAAGGCAGGCATTGATGTTCTAAAATACAGTATGAGCGGTTATGTAGGCCGAAAATTCAAACGTCTATTTTCCTCATCAGAGCAATCCCCCTTTTAATCCTGTCAGCAAAAAGAATAATTAACCGCAGACCCACGCGGACAGACGCAGACGTTTTGTTCTGTCGACATGACAGAACAAAAGGGGTCATTGCTTCGCAATAAAAAAATCTGTTGACTAAGCTGACTTTGGGATCTTTGTGGGGAGAAAAAAACAGTATATTAGGACATATATTATTAATGATATTTTATGCCCGAAGGGCATGTGGTGTACCAGTCGGACAAGTCGTCCGACTGGTAGTCCGCGCAAGTCGGCGAACGTCTGCGGTTAAAGAATAGTTAAACGCTAAGTAAAGTCCTGCCATTTGGGCGTGATCCAACCCATATATGATTTTAACTCCTCCACATCTTTATGAAAATAATCTCTTAACTGTGTGCGGTCTTCAGGAGGGAGCTGAGGAAGCTTTGTTGTCAGGAAGTGGGTATATACATAGTTAAAAAGACGACTTTTCTTTAATCTGTTTTTTAGAGATAGATTGTGTATGATCCTGTTTCTGACTGTATACATAAAGGGACTTTTAAGCAGTTTGTTCTGACTGCTTGCAACTGTGTCGAGTTTGTGTGCAGGTATATTAAAGAACTCCAGGATGGCCTGTACGGCCTGTTCGGTGTTGTTAATAAACTCTTCAAAAAACAGAATTTTAAATTGATTTTCATCAAATTGTGTTAGCCAGTATTTTTTTAAAATAGTACTGTACAGACCTATCTGTAAATAGTCGGGATAGAGCTTTACAAATTCTGTTAATTGTTTGGGTATGCGGGGATAGGAAGCAGGATGATTTTTAAAATAGCCCATTCTCAGGTTCATCTGAAAGTGCGAATGAACGTAATCTATAGGATTTCTAATAATAAGTAAAAAAAGGGGACTTTGATTTGTAAGTGCCGCCTTAATGCGCGGGGCAACTTCTGCCCCCATTCTGAAATAGATAGGTGAGGTATCAATGCGCTGACCGGTCTCAGGGAAGCTGTCCAGATACCACTGCGTACCCCGATGAAAATTTTTTGAATAATAAAAATTGAGTTTTTGAAATTTGCTCAGAGCTATATCGGGGTGGCCTTTGAGAAGGTTATAGAGATAAGAGCTTCCCGCTTTTTGTGTTCCTATGTGAAAAAGTCGTGGTATATGCATCAACAGTACGCTTCCTTGGCCATGATGTATTCTATCTGCATGAAAATATAGTATGAATACGATGGCTTTTGCAATACAAAACCGGGATAATTTTTTATCTTCTACTGTTAAGTACTTGAATAGTTATTGCAAAATCAGATATAGTAATCACTAAAAACAGACTATTTTATTACGGCATCTGGTTTGGAAATGGCTCTCGAAAACAAAAAACCATTAGCACCCGTATTTATAATTGGTGTTGAACATTCCGGTACGACAATCCTTTATCGTATGCTGGCGCAGCATCTGGATTTTGCCTGGTTCTCCCAGTATTCATTGCGCAACGGACTTATACCGGGACGCACAAAAATATTACTGGGCGACTGCATTAATCGTATCGGCAGAAAGGTGAAGCCACCAGTATGGCAAAAGGGTTTCAGGGGTCTGTCTAAAATTTTTCCTACGCCGATGGAACCGCATCAGATCTGGAACTTCCTTTTGCCTGATTCGAAGCAATTTTTTGTGCCCGAGGACTGCTCGGCGGATATGCGAACACGTGTGTACAATGCCTGTTCACAGGAATTGCAGAGCTGGCGTAAAAGACAACTGCTTATAAAACTGCCGCGGTTGTCCCGGGCGGTGCTGCTGCTCAACGCTGTTTTTCCGGACGCTTTTTTTATACACATTATCCGGGACGGCAAAGCCGTCGCACTGTCGAACCGGGCAAAGTTTTCACGCAGCCCCTATGGTGCGGCAACATCTCTACAGCAGTCATGTGAGTACTGGAAAAATGTTATTGAGTATTTATTGCATGCTCAGGAACTAATCGGGGATAAAAGATTTTTGTTGATTACCTATGAAGATTTTTGCCGTAATGTGCACATGAGGCTGGAGCAGATATGTGCATTTTGCAGGCTACACTATGCAAAGGATATTTTTCAGCATATTCCGGCTGAGTTGAGCATAACCAACAGCATATGGTATGAAACGTGTACCGCTGAAGACAAAACGGCAATTAATGAATCTATTGGAGGGCTGCTGCATAGATTGAACTACGAGCTTTTTGAAGTATAAGCTTACGCAGTGCAGAGGATGTTTTTTAGCGAGTGCAGTTAGAGCTGTGAATTTTTACAGGAGGTTCCCCGGCTGTTGCCACACCCCGGCGATAGGCTGTCCGCAGTAGGAACAGGTACCATCAGTGATACTGTTTTTCATAATAGAATAACCAATCCGCTGAATGACCGTCTTAGTGCATTTTGGACAATACGTACTTTCAGCCGGATGGCCGGCCACATTGCCCAGATATACATACCGGAGTCCAGCCGTCTGTGCAATCCGGTGGCATGTTTCAAGGGTCTGCAACGGGGTCGGCGGAAGATTCTTAATTTTATACATGGGATGAAATCGGGAGAAATGCAGCGGCACATCCGGCCCCAGGTTGGCAGCGATCCAGGAGCTCATTCTGCGGATTTCATCAGGACTATCATTGAGCGTAGGGATTATAAGTACAACAATCTCAAACCACATGCCGATCCGTTTCAGAACTTTCAGGGTATTGAGTACCGGCTCAAGTTCTCCACTGCAATAATCCCGGTAAAAATCCTCAGTAAACGCTTTAAGATCGATTTTTACCGCGGTAAGGTACTTGCACAGCTCAAGAAGCGGTTCCTCATTTATGTAGCCGTTTGAAATCATAACGCTGCCGACACCTTTACGCCTGCCCTGCTTGGCACAATCATACATATATCCATAAAACACAACCGGTTCAGTATAGGTATATGCAATGGTAGGGGCTTTCTTTTGTAGTGCCAGTCTAACAATGTCATCAGGAGACATGAAGGTGCTTTCAATTTGCTCAGGCCGGTATTGAGCAATCCTCCAGTTTTGGCAAAAGCGGCATTCAAAGTTGCAGCCGGCAGCAGCGATGGAGAACGCTGTTGTAGAGGGCAGGTAATGAAAAAGCGGTTTTTTCTCAATAGGATCAATGTGGGCTGCGCAGGGAAGGGAGTGAACCAGGCTGTAGTAAATGCCGCCTCTGTTTTCTTTATTGCCGCAATAGCCCCGTTCAAGATCGGCAATGCGGCATTTTTTAGGACATATAGAACATTCAATTTTTAGGTCTGCACGTTTCTTATAAAACATGACTTCCTTTTCAGTACCAGTATCAGGAAGTTCTGATGCCTGAACAGCACCTGGCAGGGCAGCCAATTTGAGGTAACAGGGAGTAGAAGCCAATCCTATAGTACCCAGGCTGCATGAGAGTGTTTTAATAAAATCGCGTCGAGTGATTGTTTTTTTGCCGGTCATGGTAATACTTTAAAATATAGATTAATTCGATCATTTACTTTTCTTTGCGTGCTCCAAAGAAAAGTAACAAAAGAAAAGGAAAAAAAGGTTTTATATAAAAATCTTTTCTATTTTATCAATATCAGCAATGCCAAGACCCTGTTGCGCAGCTGTGTGAATATGCTTTGGGTAACGGCCTTCCTTCTGCAGCGTCGGCAATCCTTTGAATCTGCGCTGTTTTTCCAATATGCGTGTTCCCACAAGATCTGCAGCTACCGGGTCGCGGCTTGCGATGATTCCGCCATAAGGCCAGGACCACTGCGGCCTGAATGCAGGGCCGCCATGGCACTGGGCGGTCAGAGCGTCGATGATAACCAAACGCATCTTGTTTTTGATATGAGCATGGGTGTTGAGATCGGCTATAAAGGGGTCGCAGCCATTATCATGATATTTATTGGGATTATGAATAGCTCCATAGAAATTTTTAAGATTAAGTGATACTCCCGCAAGATCATGGTCCTTCAATACAGGGATGCTGATGATTGCATTGCATTTTCGCGTAAGGATTTTACTGAAACAGCTTCCAATTGAACCTGAAATCTCCGGTCTGAATTCGTAATCATTATCAGTACCAAAGCACCTGACAAAACTGCCCTGTTTTGTGATGGTGTAGCCTGCCTTTGAAAGCTCTCGGGTAAGGCGGTCCCAGATAATTATATTTCGGGCAGGAATACCGCAGGCTGTCAGTTGATGGGCAACTGCATAGGCAAGTTCGTGGTGGGTAGAGATATTTCTGCCGCCCAGAGAATTCACCTTAATGCCAATCCTGTCGGCAGGTGCAAAAAGACTGAGCCAAGCGGCCTTACTAGTCTGATGCCCGGTAAGACGGCGTATACAATCGGAAAGCATGCGGTCAAGAATTGCCGGGGATATGCTTCCAGAAGCAGAAAAGATCTCCGGGTTCCTGTTTATAACAACCCTGTGTGAAGTATTCGGCAGGGGCTTTTTAACCGATTGTACATCAAATAATGAAAAAGCGGAGAACCAGGGCGCAGAAGCAGTAAGACCGCCAATGTATTTTAAAAAATCCCTACGTTTAATTGACATGATGCTTTAATGCCTGATTATTAGGGTCAAAATTAAATTAATATATATAGTTATGTATAACATATAAAGGTGCAAAGGTGAAATAGCTTGTGGCTGGTTACTTGTCTACTAGCCCGCATTATTTATGACTATTAGTTACATTTTTAAAACCACGGCCCTCCAGAGGCGGATCTGCGACTTTTAGCCGTGCGACCCGAATAGTTTTGAACGATTCGGGGAGAATAAACGTGCTGTTGATGCAGCACAGCCTCTAACCATATATACACTTACTTTTGTTTGCGTGCTCCAAAGAAAAGTAAGCAAAAGAAAAGGCACCCTGCAACTTGTCCCGACAAGTCGGGATACCTTCGCGGCACAATTTCAGCCGGCGGGTCAACAAACTCTCCCGATACATCGGGATCAGACATGTTGACCCTTGCATCCGCCTGAAATTGCTGCACTCAGCTGCGTTGCAATGGGATTGAGAAAGAGAGTGCTTGAGCAACCGAAAATAGTATACGTCAATGCTGCAAAAAGTCTGTGGTGATTTTCAAGCCCCCCTATGGGGGGCTTCTTAAAGCCTTGCCTTTTAGGCGAGGATAATTACTGGTCATCCTGCGGTATCGGGTTGCTTGCACCGCCTTTGCAGTCCAACCCGATATCGCAGGATGCAGGCGTGCCGAAAGGTTTCTTTGTAGTAAACAAGGAGATAGTGTGTTCACTACTGCTGATGAATAATGCGGCCTAGATACTAAATACCAAACACTGTTCACTAATCACAAATTACGGTTTTTCCTTAGATTTAGGCAAAAGGATATCTTTTGGAATATTAAGAATTTTTTTGAAGATATTGATTATGGGGGTACTGATGGATTTAATGGGCAGAGGTCTGACGGTGGGTTCCTGGTAGGGCCCGGTAACATGAAAATAGCCGAAGGTCAGGGCTTTATCATCACCGGTGAATATTTCCCCGGCTATAGGGATATTCCCCAGGATTTTCCCAATGGTAGGCAGTATCTGCACGCCAATTGTCAGGTCTACGGTATTGTTACGCAGATCAATTGATCCAACCGCAGACAGATTCATTGCCGGGCTCTTTAGAACAAGATTGTCGGTTGTCATAACACCTTTTTTCATAATAAAATCACTTTCGATCACATCAAAGGGCATTGTTTTGGCAAGCATATCGGGACCCTTGAGCTGAAGCAGTCTTGTTATATCAAGCAGGGTCAGTATCTTGGATAAAAGCACAAGCTTTTTAATTTCTCCGTTAGTAACGGTAACATGGAACTCACCGCCCATATTGCGGCCGATTTCAGCTTTGTTTCGATATGTTGAAGTGAATCTGCCGACTAAATTAGTAGTACCGATAATGGTCTGTTTTTGTTTGAGTCCCGGCACACACCAGCAAAAATCGACATCAGACTTGCGTGAGACCAGCTCCAGTTTTTTTAGATGCGGTTGTGAAAAGTCCAACAATACGGAACCATACACGGTTCCTCCGGTATCGGCTTTAATGATAACATTGTCCCAGTGCATAACAGCCTTCTTGTATGAATAGCTTGAAGAAGCATCTTGTCCGTCCCAGTTAAGAAAGTTTACTTTTTTTACTTTAAGATCTGCGTCTAGAAAAGTTTGTTTAAAAATTTCTTCTGCCGGAGATGGGGTGCTTTCGTCCTCTGCCTTATCATGTTCAACTGTTTTCTTGATCTGCAGAATAACATCAACAAAGTCATCAATGTCATAAAAAGGTGCATCAAGAACAAGGGTCCCCTCCGGCGGCAGCGCATTGTTCAGCATACCTGAAAAGTTGAAAGAGGTGCTGCCGAGACTGCCGGTACTGTTGTGAACGGTGATCGTCTTGCCATCACAGTCTGCAACAATATTTGCAGTTATAAGAGGATCAGGTGCATCCTGCCGGCCGAGTTCAAAATCCTTGATTGTCAGCATGCCGGTAAGAGGTTTTTGGCAGGGATCGACCGGGGGAAATTGAAACAGTCCCGCACCTTCCAGCAGCCCGCTTAGCTGCAGGGGCGGCGGCAGGGCGGGGAAGTCTAACCGAGCAATATCGAACAGCTCAGCCGAATATGAGCCTGTTACTTCAGCAGTCGGCCGGCCCTGCACGGTACCTTCTATGAGTAATCCGTTGTCCAGTGAATAGATAAAGGAAAAAGGATTTTTGCGCGGGTCTTCAGCTATTTTCCCGGAGATAAACAGAGTGTTTGCAACTCCCTTTGGTTTTTCTAAGGCACTCTTGACCTGATAAGCCGCCCTGGTAAGTGCGATCTCGGATAAGAACGTAAGGTCACTGCAATAAGAGATATCTGTTTTGGCAGATACAAAGCCGGAAGTGGCCTGTACAATGACACCGGAGTCGGGTTCTTTCACGAGAATCGGCAGCAGAGTGTTAAGTGACAGCGCCGGGCAGGTTGTTTCAAGCGATGCCGTAACGCAGGGACTAGTATTGAACAAAGGATATATTTCTGTATGCAGTGTATGCGTATCGCCGGGTAACCAGCGGACATTGCAATAACCGGTGATTTTGCTGTTGTTCAGCTCGAAATTACCATTGGTAATAGTAACAGGGGGCATATGCTCACTGATTGGGATTTCGGCATCGGTTAACTCAAGGCCGGCCTGCAGCGCAGACAGTATTTCACGGCCTGATTTTTCAAGGCCGGTCTGCAGCATAAGATTTTTGAATTTCATCCGGCCCTTTGTTATTTTTTGCATCATCTCAGCAGCAGGGGCAGGCAGTACAGCAACTAAAGATGTCAGACCGCTAAGACCGATAATATTAAACATGTTGGATTTTAAATCCAATGTAAGCAGGGGCGGCCCTTCCTTAATATCTGTAAGATTACATGTTCCGACAAATTTTATATTTTCATCAATACTAAATTCGATGCCGTCACACAGTATGGATTCGCGATGGCCCTTAAGGTCAAAAACAACAGTGCAGTCTGAAAGACCGTTCCTTTTGGTATACAAAGATATGCCCTTGCATGCTATACTGCCGTCCGCTGAAAACAGCATATTGGGGTTAAGACTAAAATCAAGTTCTGCGTTAAGCAAAGCATTGTTCAGCAGGGGCCTTAACAGGTCGTGGGTATAGGCACTGAACTCGCCCAGGGGGATAGCTTCTATTGCAAGCCGGCCCCGGCCCGAAAGGTTTTGAAGATAATTCTCATCTGCTGTGAAAAAAAATTCACCCTTTACCTGTACACGGCCGTCGGCGGGCTTTTCAGTGCGTTCTGCAGATGCTTCCAGAACATATTTTTTGGTCAGTCTGTTCAGCAGCATTTTCAAGTCAATGTTGGAAAAATCATACGCAACACCGGCACGTTCATCCTTGAAAAAAAGTTTCCCTTTTTTGATGAAGAGTCTTTTTAATAATATGGAAAAATCAAAAAAATCGCCTGCGCTGCTGGTGCTACCGAGCGTGGGGGCAGATGAGAAAAAGCTGTTCCAGACACCATCACTGTTGCGAATGATAAAGATTTCCGGTTCAATAAGCAGTATCCTTGATACTTTGATGTGTTTTCTTACAAGCGGGGAGAGTGCCGTCAAAACATGAACATGTTTGCTGGTAAAAAGAAGCACGTTATTGCGCGTATCAGTTATGCTGAGATTATCAATCCTGAGGCCCGCTCCTCTGGTAAGACTCCAGTTTATATCATCAATAGTGATGTCATAACCGGTATTTACTTTTACATGTTCAAGGGTTAATTCTGTATAATACTTAAGGTCTTTAAGTACATAGGAAACAAAAGTTGCTGCAAGGGCACATAGTATAATAATGGAAACAGCCACATAGAATGAGATTGATAAAAATTTCCTTGTCATTTTTTTGCAAACCTGATTTTATTAAAAAGTATCACATGTGAAAATACTATCAGCATACTGTTTTTTTCAATAAAATTTAATATAATATTATAGATAGAAGCTGAAATCAATGGAATATAGTTTATTATCACCACATAATATAATACTAAAGAAGCAGGGCATTCCCTACAATATTATAGAACATCTGATTATAAACAGAAAGTTTCATGACTCAAATTTGCAGAAAGGTTTCGGCATAGATAAAGACCTTAAGGAGATAAACCACATGGAGGAGATGCTGGGAAACCTGGCTGCTGAACAGATTGACAGGCGCATAGCAACAGACTGCTGCTGTATCTGGCGCTATGATTATCCGCAGCGTGTGCACGATATCTGTGCATTAATAGGGGGCCGCCCGCATACTGCTACAAGACTGCATTACCAGGTGTGCCCTGCCAGGCGACAAGAGTTCATTGATTATGCTGATGCCCTTCAGGGCTGGCTCAGGGATATACCGCCGGATGATGATTGCTACAGCAGCGCAGCCCAGGCAACTATACAGAAGGTTTATCAGTTTCTTGGTGCTAAAGATCCGTTGAAGGAATTGCTTGTAGAACGGACCTATTACGGATTGTCTGCCCGGTTCCTCAACTGTTCATTCTGGGGCAATAATGCCGACGGTTCAGAAACACATCTGTACCCCTACACCGCACAGCAGCTGCCGGCGGATTGGCCCCGTAAAATGGCAGCACTTGAACAGAGCATACAAGAGGAAATGGGCAGCGGATCAGCTGATTTTCTCTGCGAGGTGGGGGGTGCTGCCGAGCCGGCATGCCACTTTAAATTTATCAGAAGAGTTGATATACTCGTAAGCAGCATCGGGTGCCTGCGCTGGAGGGGTAATCTGCCGCCCAAGGACGGCACGGTAAAGGGCCGCAGACAACTCACCAGGCTTTATCTGGATATTCTGGAGAAGTACTGGCGCGGTACGCAGGTAACCCCTACGGATTCTGAAAGACAGCAATTGCAAAGTGAGCTTTTTGAGCTGCTTGGCGAACCCAGCGATTTTAAGAGATGGCTTGTGGCAAGCCTATGGAAAAGTATTAGAAACCAGACAGAATATTCAGCATACCCCATGAGACGCTGGGTTGAGTTTGTCCGCATAGGGGAAGAATACCTGGCCCATCTATGAACATATAAGAGGATACTACCATGACAGGCATTCGTGAGGCAAAGAAAGAGGAAAAACAGGAACGTATCCTGCAGGCATCCATAGCACGTTTTACCAATGACGGCTTTGAGCAGACCAGCATTGAAGATATTACGCGAGATGCAGGGGTTGCAAAGGGAACCTTTTATAACTTTTTTGAAAAGAAGGAAGACGTTCTTCTTTTCTACCTGGACCGGGAACTTGTGAAGAGCCGCCACGAAATTAAGCGCAAGATGTCTTCAACCAAAACGATTATCGACAAACTGGAGCTGCTTATTCTTACCTATTTAAAGAATATTTTCCGCAATAAAGATTTTTCCAAGGTGCTGGTAAGAGAACGCATCGCCAAGATAGGTACCGGAAAGAACTGGAATGAATTGCTGCTTATGCAGACGATTAAACAGCTGCTTGAAGAGGCAAAGGAGAAGGGTGAGATAAAGAAAAGTGTTGACCTGAGTAATATGTCTGAGATTATTTTTGCCATTTTTACTATGTATACAATCTACTGGCTTAACGGCTTGATACCAACTAAAAAGCAATGTGTTGAAAAAGTCAAGGAAGTGCTGCGCATGTTTTTTGAGGGGGTTGGGGTAAGAGAGTAATGAGTAATGAGCAATGAGCAATGAGTGATGAGGGACTCCATACAGAAATAATTACTTAACAGCATAATAGATTGGAATTGGTGTTGATGGAGAAGAAAAAAATTATTATACAGGAACCTAAAGGTAAACTGGGTGTGCTTATCCCCGGCATGGGGGCGGTTACTACTACATTTCTAGCCGGGCTTGAAGCTATCCGCCGCGGGCTGTATCCTGCCTTCGGATCTCTTACGCAAATGGGCCATATTCGATTAGGTCGTCGGGATGAGAACAGACAACCTCTCATTAAGGATGTTATTCCTCTGCAGGACATTGACGATATTGTATGCTGCGGGTGGGATATTTTCCCTGATGATTGTTATCAGGCTGCCCAAAGAGCAGGTGTTCTTACTCATGAACAGCTTGAATCAGTAAAAGATTATTTATCCTCTATAAAGCCTATGCCTGCTGTTTTTGACAGCAGATATGTTAAAAAACTTGATGGACCGCATGTTAAAAGCGGGAGAACGTGGTGGGACAAATACCTTATGCTTGAGGAGGACATTAAAAAGTTCAAAGAAGAACACAGTATTGACCGGATGGTCATGATATGGTGCGGTTCGACTGAAGCCTATCTCGATCCGGCCGGTGTTCATCACACTCTAGAAGCTTTTGAGAAGGGGCTTCAAACAGGCGATAATGCCATCTCACCCAGCATGGTATATGCCTATACGGCAATAAAAAACGGTATTGCATTCATCAATGGTGCGCCGCACCTCTGTAATGATGCTCCCGCCCTGGTACAGCTTGCAGGAGAGAAAGGTGTTCCCATTGGGGGCAAAGATTTTAAGACCGGACAAACACTGATGAAAACAATTATTGCTCCGGGACTAAAGGCCCGCTTGCTGGGCACAAGCGGATGGTTCTCCACAAACATTTTAGGTAACAGGGACGGAGAAGTGCTTGATGATCCGGATTCATTTAAAAGCAAGGAGGTTTCCAAGCTGTCGGTGCTTGATACGGTTTTGCAACCGGATCTATATCCGGACCTGTATGGAGATTTATACCATAAGGTCAGGATAAATTATTATCCTCCCCGCGGCGACAATAAGGAGGGCTGGGACAATATCGATATCTTCGGCTGGATGGGACGTCAAATGCAGATCAAGATCAATTTTTTGTGTCGGGATTCTATCCTGGCAGCACCGCTGGTCCTTGACCTTGCGCTTTTTGCCGATCTTGCCCAGCGGGCCAATATGGGAGGAATTCAGGAGTGGCTCTCCTTTTACTTTAAATCACCCATCACCGCCGAGTCGGTCTATCCTGAGCACGATTTGTTTATCCAACTTACCAAATTGAAGAATACACTGCGCTACTTAATAGGCGAGGAGCTGATTACGCATCTGGGGATTGAGTATTATAACTATTTTGACTAGTCATGAGGACAATTAAAATTGGGCGTAAGCTTGGCTCTCGCACCTGCTTGTTTGCTGCGGGCTACGTGCTCGCTGGAATATCCAGAATTAACTATATCGTCCATCGCTCGCACCGCCGCAGCTGCTCTTACCACCTCAGCCCTCGCAGTGCTTAAGGGCTATAGAAAAAAGGGGGATGCTCTAATTACTGTAAAAAGCTTATCCACTTATTCTGCCTCTTTTTTTGCTTGTAAATAATTGACTTGTCTGCTACTATTTAATACTATACGCGCAAACTATTTGTTTGCTAACAGTATTTTATTTTTTGCAGGATACCGGTTGAATAACCAATCACTACATTCTGAAATAAGTATCTATGTCGGCAAAGGCGCTTCGCATTCATGGACATGGTTTGCCGATATTTTTGAACGGGAAGGCTACTATGCAGTCTCTTTTGTAGATGAAGAGGATGTTCAAGAAGGTGCTTTGTCCTGCTGTGATGTTTTTTTTATTTCAGGTGGTGATACGTTTGCAATTGCAGAAGGACTGGGCAGCAAAGGAGCAGGAGAGATTAAGAAATTTGTTAGCGGAGGCGGCACCTATATCGGATCATGTGCCGGAGCCTATCTGCCGTTACACTCGTCTCTGCCACCGTTAAATATGTTCAATTATGTAGGTGCCCGAATTACAAATTTAACCAGGCACTTGCCGGAGGTCAAACAAAAACCTGAAAAATTTTGTACGGAATATGGGTGCCGGTATGTGTTTCACCCCGTGCGGGAGGAGTTAACTGTAAAATTAACCGGTTGGAATGACTTCCAAAACGAACTGATTACGGCACCGCTGTATGGTGGTCCGGCGCTGACGGCAACCGCTGATATTGAAGTGCTGGCTGAGTATGACGGTTTTACGGCAAAAACGGAATTTCTCATAGATGAAGACATAGCACGGCAAGCCCTCATCGGCAAGGCCGCTGCTGTGAGCAAGAAATACGGCAAAGGAAGGTTTTATCTCTTTGGACCACATTTTGAGCATCCGAATTACCCGGGGGCAAACCGTGTTTTGTTCAACATACTGACTGATTGCAATACGCAGACCTGCTCTGCAGGAAAGATTCCCGAAACTATCGCAGCCGGTTATGACCAGGCCCCGGAAAAAAATAAATTTTTAGATTTTCTAAGTTTGCTGAGTAATGCCAGAATTGTAGCACTCGGCCTGGAACGAGCTGCATATACCTGGCTGATCGGCAAAAAAGTGTACGATCCTGAAAAAATTCGGGTGTTTCTGGAAACGATGTGGCAGCGGGCACGGCATATTAATTCCAAAAAATGGTATACTTATATAGAATCCGGTGAGATTGATGAACTCATCAGAGTTTGTAGTGAAATGTTGCTGGTTCTTAAGAAATTGCGAGGTGAAGCAGGAAAAACTTTAGCGGCAGACAAAACGGCAGATCGGTTTTTTGAGACACTGCGTGTGCTAACGGCCCGATTTGTTTCATTATATTTTCGTTTACAACGTAACGCTTTAGGAGCACAGAAAGGAAGGTTGATATGTACTTATACTTCGAGGCAACCGCAGCACTCTATACTCTGACGGTGATTACGGCGGTATTTCTGGTTGCAGGGGTGTTGTGCAGTGTAATTCTCTGGAAAAAGGGTAAAGCAAAGAGCCTGCACCACAAGCCGAATATATCCGCAATCATCAAAGCTTTTATTTTAGAAGTAGTGCTGCAGGTACAGATTCTCAAGATCAGTTTTGTCAGGTGGCTTATGCATTTCTGTATCTTTATCGGTTTTATGGGGCTTTTGGCTCAAACAACAGTTATGGCCATGATGAGTCATTTTCTGCCCCAGGATTCGGTTGTAGCACAGACATTTTTTCAAGGTGCCGGAAGCAGAGTTCTTGATGTGTGGGGTGATCTTTTCGGTGTTATGCTTCTTTTTGGTCTGACTATTGCGATTGTCAGAAGGTATATTGTCAGGGTTGAACAGCTTGAGACCATCCTGAAAGATAGCCTGTCATTAATTTTTCTGACCTTGATTACAGTAACCGGTTTTTTGTCAGAGGCCTTCAGGCTGATGGATCCTCAGTATGCATCAGTTGCATGGTATTCCTTTGCCGGCTACCCGCTGACGCAGTTGCTGCAGGCAATCGGCTTTGGTGCTATGAATTATAAGGTCTGGGTTTGGATCCATACAATCATATCGATGTTTTTTCTTGGATTTATACCTTTCAGCAAGGCCTGGCATGTTTTTGTCAGTCCTATAGAGATTGTATTAGATGCATCCGAACGGGCATAAGAGGAGAGAATCCATGGCGATTAAAGAAACGTTACAAACAACACAAACAACGCAAGCCGGTGAATCAGCAGAAACATCATCTGCTGCAGCTCCCGAGGCTGCTGAAATCACGGCCGGTGATAATGATACTGCACAAAAGATTAACATAGAGAAGTTCAGCCCCCGTCAGCTGATGGAACTTGATGCCTGCACGCGCTGCGGTGAATGTTCCAACTGGTGTCCTGCTTATGACCAGGACAAACGCGAACCGCTTACCCCGCGAGGCAGGGCGGCCCGGTTTAAAGATCTTGTTACCCGTCAGCACGGTGTGTTCAATGCCGACAGCCTGCTGGGAAGACTACTGGGCAAAAAGCCGGTCTCAGCTCAGGAGATGCAGGATTTTGCCAAGGACCTGTATGCCTGCAGCACCTGTATGCAGTGCCATTTCGTCTGTCCTGTCCTGATAGATACAGTGGAACTCTGGGAGCGCATTAGAGAGTGTATTGTTGATGGCGGTTACGGGCCACTGGAAACCCAGAAAGATCTTGTTTTAAAAACCAAAAATTATGACAATCCCTGGGGACAGCCGCGAAGCTCGCGGGCACGCTGGGGAAAAATGGCCAAGAAGAAAAAACGTATCAAGGAGGTTCCCAAGGATATCAGTAAACAGAAGGCGGAGGTTCTTTATTATGTTGGCTGTACAGCATCATATGACAACAACGTAGAAGAAGTCGGTATCAACACAACCAACATCCTTGATCATGCTGGCATAGATTTTGGAATCCTCGGAAATAAGGAAAAGTGCTGCGGCAGCGTGCTGCTGCGTATGGGAGACCGGGCAAGTTTTGAACGCATTTGTAGCGAGAATATTGAACAGTTCAATGCGTTGGGTATAAAGACTCTGGTGACTTCATGTGCAGGGTGTCTCAAAACAATTCGTGAGGATTATGCAAAGGTCGGCGAGCTTCGTTTTGATGTCAAGCATACCCTGGAGTATATTGTTGATCTTATTAAAGAGGGCAAGCTTAAGCTTATCAACAATGTTAATCTCAAGGTTACCTATCATGATCCCTGTCATCTGGGACGACATGCCGGCTGTTTTGATGCCCCGCGCGAGTTACTGAGTTTGATCCCCGGAGTTGAATTTATTGAAATGGAGCGCAACCGTGAGAACTCCCGCTGCTGTGGTGCCGGCGGCGGACTGAAATCAGGCTACCCTGATATGCAGAACCAGATTTCACAGAGACGGGTAGCCGATGCCCTTGCTACCGGTGCTACCGAGCTTGTATCCGCCTGTCCATTTTGTTATCAGGGACTTCAGGTCGGGATTCAGGCAATGAATGCACCAATCAAGATGCGTGATATTACCGAACTGGTTTGCATGGCACTGGGAGACGCGCCTACTACTGAGGAAGATTTAAAAGAGTAACATTTTCGACGGTAATTATGCATAAGATGAATTCCCTGCCTTTTCCTCAGGAGTATAAAGGCGGGAAATTTTCATTATATGTATGGTAGTACAGCGTGGCATTTAAATTTGTGGGTATGATTTAGTGAGGATCTTTAGTTTTGATTGCTGCGGGCTATGTGCTTGCTGGAATGACCGTCTTGATAGCATAGGCAATTGCTCGCACCGCCTTTGCTGCCCAACACCAAAGACCCTCACCGCATACTGACAAAGTAAAGTTTGACGTGGTAGTAGACTGACTATGAAAAAATTACTTTTATTTGTTTTTATCTTTGGACTGCTGACCGGCTGCACACTACAGTCTGATCAAAAAAAAATAGTGCGTTTAGGATATCTGCAAAACGACCTCCATCATCTGCCGGCCTTTATTGCGCTTGAAAAGAACTTTTTCAAACAAGAGGGCATAGAGATTGAGGTTGCGGGCATTTTTAGAGCCGGGCCTGAAGAAATGAGCGCATTTGCCGCCGGAGAACTTGACATTGGCTATGTTGGACAGGCGCCGGCAACCGCTGCAGTGCTCAACGGTGTAGCAGATGTTAAATTTATTGCTCAGGTGAATCTGGAAGGTTCTGCGGTTGTGGTAAGACGAGATTCGCTTTATCAAAATATCTCTGATTTAAACGGCAAGACAGTAGCAATACCCGGCCACGCGACCATGCAGGATTTTTTGCTGCGCAGGGCACTTCATAAAAATAAGGTACCCATAGAAACAGTAAGATTAATTGTTTTAAAACCACCCGAGATGATCCAGGCGCTGGACTTAAAGAACATTGAAAGTTTTATTGCCTGGCAGCCGTACCCTGCCCTGGCAGTGCACAAGGGTGGCGGCAAAGTTCTGATATCATCACCTGACATTTGGCCGGACCATCCGTGCTGTGTACTGGTAGCAGCATCTCAGCTTTGTGCAGAGAGACCGGAGATGATTGAAAAAATCAAACTGGTTCACAGACGCTCCTGCGAGTTTATTAAAACAAACCGGCAAGAGGCTGTTAGGGTGGGAATGCAGTATACCGGTATGGACCGTGATACAGTTATTGAGGCCCTTAGACACATTTCGTACACACCCGTTCTGGACAGGCAGAAAGCGGTTGCGTTCGTTGATTTTATTAAGGATTTACGCTATATAAAACCACAAAAGGAGCAAATATCATTACGCGATATGTTTTATGAATAATAAAAAAATTATCTTCCCGCTTATGCTGCTTGTGGTCTGGCAAGTTTGTTCTTTTGCAGGTATTCTTCCGCATAGTAAAATTCCCTCTCCCCTGGAGATCATCATTGCACTAAATGAGCTAATGCTTACCGGTCTTCCTGCCGGCAGCAGTTTGATTACTCACGGTTTATACAGCCTGTTGCGTGTTATATGCGGTTTTTTGCTGGCTGGCGTCATCGCCATTCCTTGTGGAATCATAATCGGGTGGTCAAAAATATTGCGGGAAGTCTGTACGCCCGTCATAGAAATAATACGCCCCATACCGCCGCTTGCATGGATACCGCTGGCTATTTTATGGTTCGGCATCGGTTTGAAATCAGCCTCTTTTATCATATTTCTCGGCTGTTTCTTTCCAATACTGCTGAGCACAATTTCCGGGGTGCTTGCGGTTGATTCTATTCTAATAGACGCTGCCCGTACACTGGGGGCCAAAGAAAAGGATATCTTCATTAAAATACTGATACCCGGGGCAACCCCGTCTATTTATACCGGTGTAAGGATCGGTATGGGTATCGGCTGGATGACCCTTGTCGCCGCAGAATTTACCGGTGTGAAGAGCGGGTATGGCCTGGGATATATGATTATGATTGCCCGGGACATTCAGCGTCCCGACCTTGTGATTGCCGGTATGGTAACTATCGGCTTGGTGGGGTATATGCTGGATACGGTCCTGCGCGTTATGGAAGCCCGCTCGCTGAGGTGGAGAGAAACGTAACATTGCGGATTTTGGGTTTGTAATAAACAGTTCACTTTTACCGTTCACTGTTTACTATTCACGATTTACAGTTCACTAATAAAAAATGGGCCTTGAAATAAACAAACTGAATAAAACATTCTACAATGCCGATGATCATACGACAATTGTTGCTTTGCAGGATGTTAGTTTGCGTGTGGACAACGGGGAGTTCGTTTCTATTATTGGGCCAAGCGGTTGCGGCAAAACGACAATACTTCGTATTATCTCAGGACTGGAGATACCGACTGCCGGAGATCTGTATATTCATGAAAAACAGGCCGAGCCCTGGAATCATGTGGGTTTTGTTTTTCAGGAGTATGCCCTTTTCCCCTGGAGGACTGTCTCGGAGAATATTCAATTTGGTCTTGAGATGAAGGGGCTTACCAAAAGTGAAAAAAAACTGCGCTCTAATGATTATATACATCGTTTCGGTTTGCATGGTTTTGAAGACACCTATCCGAATGAGCTTTCAGGTGGTATGCGGCAGCGTGTTGCGATTGCCAGAACGCTTGTCAATGATCCCAGCATTATTCTTATGGATGAACCCTTTGGTGCTCTTGACTCACAAACCAGAGGGCAAATGCAGAAATTTCTGCTTGATATATGGCGGCAGTCAAATAAAACCATACTTTTTGTTACTCACAATATAGATGAAGCGGTTTTTTTAAGCCAGAAAGTGATAGGTATTTCAAAAAGACCCGGTAGCGTGCAGCTGTCGCTGAACATAGACCTGCCTTATCCAAGAGATGTTACCAGTGATGAGTTCAACCGCTACCGAAAAGAAATTATTGATTTTTTAAACAAACAAAACATCGAGCAGAATGGATAAGGTGAGTTTAATTTCAAATCTGCATCGTTTTCTCATTGCAAAAGTAAAAGAAATGCCTTTAAAACAATACAGTGTGGAACTCCAAAGTCTTGGAGTTAGAATGCCGCGGAATATAATCGGTAGAAAGGGCGGTGCCGGACCTTCTGAAGGCCAGGTATTGATTATTAATGGACACTATATAAATGTTCCCACCCAGAGCTGGTTTGTTGAAAAATCTCCTTATAGCATTACCCAGGAGGGGAGGTTATATGTGCTTTTTAGAGAAGGAGTTCCCGTTTGTGAAGTCCATATACCGATGCGCCCCACATACTACGATCTGCAAACAGCAGATGGTGTGCGGCTTGAAAAGATCGCTCTTTTACATGGCAAAGACTGTTTTGCTTCAACTGTTTTTCAGGATTGCGTTTATTGGGGTACCGAAAAACAGTGCAAGTTTTGTGGAATCGGGCTTTCACTTGACCACGGTACAACAGTGCTGGAGAAAAAACCTGATGACCTGGGGTATGCAGCACAGCAAGCCTGCAGGCTTGATAGTGTAGCCCATGTTACTTTAACAAGCGGGACATGGAAAGATACTCGGATGGGCATGCAGCATCTTTGCAGATGCGTCAATGCAATCAAAAGTTTTGCCGGACTTCCGGTTCACATACAAATAAGTCCTCCTGAGGATATGGATGATTTTAAACGGCTGAAACAAGCAGGAGTAGACACTGTAGGAGTGCATATTGAAAGTTGTGATCCGGCTGTATTGCAGAACAGTTCGCCCGGCAAGGCCCGGCTTGGGCTGGAGACCTATATGCACAGCTGGGAAATTGCTGTTGAACTTTTCGGGAAAAACCAGGTGAGCAGTTTTATCATCGCCGGTATGGGTGAGTCATCGGATTCTATTTTAGAGGGTGCTGAACAGATGGCGCGCTTAGGTGTCTTCCCCTACCTGTTGTCTTTGCGGCCTGTTCCCGGAACACCTTTTGAAGATATGCAACCGCCCTCACCGCAAAAGATGATGGCTCTTTATGAAGGGGTTTCCAAGATCCTATGCAAATACGGTCTTTCCTCAAAGAAAAGCAAGGCCGGATGTGTACGCTGTGGAGCGTGTTCGGCGCTGGTTTTGTTTGAGGAATGAAGTACAAAAGGAAAAGATAGTATAATGTCGGCTATTGTCTGTAGACCGGTAAAAAATGATGCCGAATTGCAAAAATGCTTTGAGATAAGAAGAAAAATTTTTGTAGATGAACAGGGGCTTTTTGATGGAACTGACCGGGATGAATATGATGACTGCGCCATCCATCTGGTGGCATTTCATAACGATCAAATAATCGGTACGGTAAGGATATACGAGCAGGAAGACAATATATGGTGGGGGGGCAGGCTTGCCATTACCAAACGATATCGGGGGCGGGCAGGCAAACAACTTGTGCACAAGGCTATGAAAATTGTTGCAGCTGCCGACGCCAGGCATTTTTATGCCCATGTGCAGCGCAAAAATGTTACTTTTTTTAAAAACCTGGGATGGCAGCCGGAAGGTCCTGTTTTTAGACTGCATGGTAAACCGCATCAGCTTATGGAGGCAAGACTGAAATAAAGCTGATAAACTGGATGCTGGTCGAAGCGAAGCGGAGATCCCGCCAAGGGCGGGGATGCTTGATACTGGATTCTGGATCAAGAACGTAAAACGAAAAGCGTAAGGCGTAAGGCGTAAAGCGAATACTACACAATAACTAACATAGAAATAATTTTAGGCATTTTAGTTCACTTTAGCTCACTTGAGGCACTTACAAAAAAGGATACAAGATAAAAGCTTATCTGGCAGGCATCAATACTTGCAGTGACAGTAGGGGAAACTACAAATGATAAAAAACATTATTGAAGAAATCAGGGCTTATCCGGGTTTGACGCGCAAGCGGGATATATACCTGATAACTAATACACTGCAGAGCGTCACTGATTTCAGCAATACTGTTGCCGACTTTGGTGAAGATGCTGCTGTTGTGGAACACAATGGCGAATACCTGCTACTTGCTGCTGAAGGGATGTTACCCGGCCTCATTGAGGCTAATCCTTATGGTGCAGGTAAAGCATCCGTTATGGCCAGCGTTAATGATATTTATGCCATGGGCGGCCGGCCTCTTGCAATGGTTAACGTTATCGGTATTTCTGATAAAAAATATTATGAGGAGATTGTACGTGGTATACGCAAGGGATGTGAAAAATTCCAGGTCCCTATGGTGGGCGGACATCTGCATCCGGATACCACAGAGGTGTCTCTTTCGGTTGCCATTATGGGTGCAGCCGGAAAGCTGCTCCTGAGCACAAATGCTCAGGCCGGCCAGGATATTGTTTTTGCAGTAGACCTGGATGGACAGGGCTACCAGTGCAAACCGGTGCTGAGCTGGGATACGAATTCCGGCAAAACCTCTGCACAGGTTCTGGAAAGACTCGAGCTGCTGCCGCAGCTGGCCGACAGCGGAATGTGTAAAACAGCAAAAGATGTCAGTAACGGCGGGCTTCTGGGAACCATAGCGCTTCTGCTGGAAACTTCCGAAAAGGGTGCCCTGATCGACATCGACAGGGTCCCCAAACCGGAGTCATTTCAGCTTATCAACTGGCTGAAGGCCTTTTTAAGCTATGGGTTTGTGCTGTGTGTTGACAAAGAAAAAACCCCGCAGGTTATTGACGATTTTTTAAGAAAGAACATTACTGCTGTAGTTATAGGAGCGGTGACTGAAGAGAGGAAGCTGGTTATTTCCTGTCAGGGGGAGCGGGGCATTCTTTTTGATTTGGAAAAAGAAGATATTACCGGAATTGCCAAGAATCCTATGTTCTTATAATTGTATTTTTAACCTGTCGACAATAATTTTTTATCCAGAAAGTTGCAAATTTCAATTTATTATTATATATCGTGAGTTATGGTTAAAAAAAAGTAATTATTTTGTTAAAAAAGCTTAATATTTTTGCCATTAGTGACGAATAATACTAATAATTTGACATAATGATGGAAAAATAATAATTTAATATTATAATAGTTATATATAAAATATTAAAAATATAAAAAGGAGCTTATCATGTATTGTCCAAAATGTGAGCTTGAGATAAAGGGAGAAGACCAACAAGAATGTCCTATTTGTAATTCTGCTTTGATAGAAAATCCTTTTGAAGATATGACTAAACAAAATTTAATAGATGATAGTGATCCTAAACTTAAAGAGTTGATAGCCGACATCGATCAAAAGGTTTCAAAAAATTTAGAAGAGAGTGCCGCAGAAGAGGAGCTTATAAGTAAGGATTTTTCAAAGGCACCCGAGGAGCCTTTAGAAAGTGAATTTAACCTGGAAATGGAAGAAGATCAAACTGACACACAGATAGAACAGGAAGAGGAGCAGGCATTTATGTTAAGTGCTGAAGAGCCGGTGCCTGTGCCGGAAGAACCTCCTGTAGAAGCTGAGGAACCGATCACTCCGGCCGCGGAGGAGGAGCTTCCTGAAGCGCAGCTTGAGATGGAGCCTCAAGAACCGGAGGAACCCGAGGAAGTTGCGGCTGAAGAATTCACCGAGGAAGAACGACCGCCTATTGATATGGAAAAAGAAATTTCTGAAGCAGAGCTGGTCGGAGAAACACCGGAGGGTGAGCAAGCTGCAGCAGAGCCGTATGATATGGCGGATCAGTTGTCTACCAAGGAAATGCTCGACAGGGCGCTTGATGAACTCGATTCCACCAAAGCGCCAGAACCGCCCCCCCCGAAGCCATCCGGGACAAGAGGTGTAGTGCTTGCACTGGTTGCAATTATAGCTATAATTTTTGGAGCCTATTTTCTTATATATCAAGCTGATTTTAGTAAGCAGACCCTACCGCCGGAACAGAAGATAGCAAAAAAAGAAGATAAGATTATACAAAAAGCCGTAAAAAGAGATGACACAACGGTCACAAAAAAAACAGAACCTGCAGCAGAGAAGAAAGCGCCTGCTGTAACAGAGAAAGTCCCGGAAAAAGATATAGCGATAAAAGAACCTGAAAAAAAACTACCACCCACAGAGCCGGTGAAGGTTGCTGTTAAAAAAGTTCCTGGCAAGCCGGCAGCAGTTCCCCAGAAACAAGAAGTAGCAAAAAAAGAACCTGTCAAACAAAAAGCCCAAGCAGAAAAACAGGCAGCTGCCCCTCCTGCCGGAACCTATGCAATTCATGCCGGCTCATTCAGGAAGAAAATATCTGCTGACGGCGAAGCAAACAGGTTCAAAAAGAAAGGATTCGATGCTTATAGCGTGCGAACAGATTTAGGTAAAAAGGGTGTCTGGTATCGCATAAAGATCGGCAAGTACGGTTCGGTTACAGAAGCCAAAAAGGCGCAAAAAGATTTCCAGTCCACATTCAAGAAGGTTAGTACGAGAATAGTAAAAAATTAGCTCTTGGGTATCACTATCGTGCATATGTTTACGGGCAGGGGTATATCCCCTGCTTTTTTATTGAATATTCTTTTTGCTTTTTTCTTTAGTGGTAATTTGATACTATAGTAATACCAGTACAGTGTCACTTTTGAATTTGGGGGTAATGATTTAGCGCGGGTCTTTGGTGTTGATTGCTGCGGGCTATGTGCTCGCTGGAACGACCGCCTCTTATAGTATAGGCAATTGCTCATACAGCCCTTGCTGCCTGTCCCGAGCTTGTCGCGGGGCTCGAAACCAAAGACCTTCACCGATAAACTGACAAATTAAAGTGTGACGCTGTAGTAGTACCAGTAAAAAGTTTCTATGCAGCAGCGTACTGAAATCAGGGAATAATTTTAACAATGGATAAAAAGATAACCTATAAAAATGCAGGCGTAGATATCAATAAGGCCGATAAATTCGTCAATTCCTTAAAGCAGCTTGTAAAACCTACCTTCAGACCGGAAGTTATGTCAGGCATCGGCGGATTTGGCAGCCTGTTTGGTATTAACGTAGACAAGCATAAGGATCCTGTTCTGGTAGCATCCACAGATGGTGTAGGCACTAAACTGCGGGTTGCCTTTATGGTGAATAAACATAACACTATAGGTATTGACCTGGTTGCTATGTGTGTAAATGATATTATAGTGCAGGGTGCCGAACCTCTTTTTATGCTCGACTATATTTCTATGGGTAATCTTGATGAGCATATTTTAGCAGAGATAATTACCGGGATTGTTTCAGGATGCAAAGAAGCCGGGTGTGCGCTTATTGGTGGTGAGACAGCCGAAATGCCGACTTTTTATAAAACCGGCGAATATGATATCGCAGGTTTTGTTGTCGGTGTAGTAGAAAAAGATCAAATCATAGACGGATCATCCATAACCGTTGGTGATAAGATTGTCGGTATAGCATCAAGTGGAATCCACAGCAATGGTCTTTCGCTTGCAAGGAAGGTAATGTTCGAAAAACTTGAAATGAAGCCGGATGATTATCATGAAGATCTGGGATGCACCGTAGGCGAAGAATTGCTGAAACCGACAAAAATTTATGCAAAAACAGTTTTGAATCTGCTGCGTGATTTTTGCATACACGGCATTGCCCATATTACCGGTGGCGGCCTTATAGATAATATATCACGAATTCTTCCCAAAGAATGTTTGGCACATATTCACGTTGGATGCTGGGAAGTGCCGCCTGTTTTTGACCTGATCCGTAACAAGGTTACCATCGATAATGAAGAAATGTTCAGGACGTTTAATAACGGCATCGGCATGGTACTGGTGGTTCCCCGTGCAGAGGAAGAAGATATCATGTTGAGGCTTAAAGCTCTGGGTGAAAAGGCATTTGTCATTGGAGAGATAGAGAGCAAAAACGGGCGTCGCAAAAAACCGATAAAATTTACTAATTTGTAAACACAGCCATCACTGTCTCGCCGGCCCGTACCTTATCCCCAACTTTGACCTTAATATCTACCGTATCCGGACAGTAGAGATCAACCCGGGAACCGAATTTGATAATATTAATTCTCTCCCCTTGACGAACAGTATCGTGCAGTTTTTTATAAAATACGATCCTGCGGGCAATGAGCCCTGCAATGAAATTTACTGCAATTTTTTCCGGACGGTCCAGGCACTGGATTCCGGCAAACAGGCTTTCATTATCTTCAGAGGCTTTATCTTCCATCGCATTAATGAACTTTCCAGGATTGTACTTGAGGTATTCTATCGAACCCTGCACCGGTGACCGGTTTACATGCACATTAAACACTGACATAAAAACACTTATCCTCTTAACATTGTTTTTTAGATATTTTTGCTCGTGAACATTCTGGATGGCTACAACCGTTCCATCTGCAGGGCACAACAGCACGTTGGAATCATATTCAAAATACCTTTCAGGATTTCTGAAAAAAAATAGGCAAAATATAAAAAAAACAAACGTCAGGGCCGCAAGAATCCGCAATACCGCTGCAAAACTTCCCCCGGCCAGCAAAGAACAGACAAACAGCCCTGCTGCGCTGCATAGGACACCGGCAATAATAGTATAGCCTTCGCGTGCAATGAGTGATGACATGTTAAATCATTCCTGTATATAAAGTTATTTGGTGTTTAGTTACATTTCTAAACCCCCGGCCCTCCAGAGGCGGATCTGCGACTTTCAGCCGTGCGACCCGAATAGTTTTCAGCAATTCGGGGAGAATAAACGTGGTGTTGATGCGGCACAGCCTATAAGCATATATAAACTTACTTTTCTTTGCGTGCTCCAAAGAAAAGTAAGCAAAAGAAAAGGCACCCTGCAACTTGTCCCGACAAGTCGGGAT
>JANQFE010000057.1 GCA_028278025.1 Thermodesulfobacteriota bacterium
AGTTTCCTGGCTTTTGCCATATTTTTTTGTCAAAGAACAGTCTGTAAAACAATTAACGATTAATTGTGACACAGCCTCTTTAGGCGAGGATAATTACTATGTGGTCCATTGCTCACACCGCCGCCGCTGCTTTTACCACATCAGTCTTGGCAGTGCGCAAAGGCTATAAAAGGGCAATGCTCTAAGGTGTAAAAAATCAATTTTTTTTTATTCCCATGTTCCCGGATTCGTGCCTGTAACCGATGCTTTATTGGTAGGAATACATGCTATGGTTGAAAAAAGCTTGATCTATGTAACCATGCTGTTTTGTGCACTGCTGATCAGGGTACTGCCGGTGGCGGCCCAGGAGGCTCCTGACAGTTTGCCTCACTGGGTACAGCACTGGTATGATTGGGCCCGTAAGACCAATGATCTTGTGTTTATAGAATGGGCCGAGAAACTGAGCAGTCCCGGAGCAATCGAGCTTGGCAGGCAGTGGGAAGAGTTTCTGGGCTATAATGCGGTAGATATGGTTGCCGGCGATACCAGGGCGCCCAGCATAAAACCCGGCCTGGTTATTACCCCTCAGAACGTGCATACCTACGAAAAAGAATTGCGTGAGCTGTTTCCCTTCGGGTTTGACTGGGAAGTGGACCGGCTTACCGGCAAAGGAGTGTTTGCCGACTACAATTACAGCCCCCTGGAAATGGTAATTGTGCCTACCACCCATGCCTGGAATGACCGGGCCTACCTTGAGGCTACAAAAAAATATGCCCGCAACTGCCGGCTTGATGAAAACGGCATATTGCAGGGCTGGGTAGCCGGCATTCCTTTTCCGCAGCCTGTAACGGCCTTAGAGATCGTTCACAATTATGACCGGCTTACCATTATGGGGGATAATCTGAACTCAATGCCGCTCTCCTTTGGCCTGTATGGCAAGACAGGCAAGCGCGAACGGGTGGAAAAACTGGAGCTGCATTGGAGAAATTACATCGGCAGGATAAAAATTGACCCGTTGCCCGTTATCCCCGGATTTGGAGACATTTATGAAAAGGGTTCTATTGTGGCCCTTTACCCGTATGATCTGAGGGGTTTTGCCGCAGTGCGCACCCGTTACACGAACCCGGTTAGGGAGGATTCATTTATTACCTATATCCCTTCGATTCGCAGAATTCGGAGACTTGCGGGCTCCAACACCCAGGATCCGTTACTGGGGTCTGACGTTACCTGGGAGGACTGGAAGGGGTACTGGAGCAAGATGGCAGTACATCCGGCTGAATATGAGCTGCTGGGGGAGGCCATTGTGCTGTGCCCGTCCTTTAATCCGCGGCCAATCAAATATGAACAAAAATACGGGGGCTGGTGTCAGCGCTACTGGTGGGAGCGACGGCCGGTCTGGATTGTAAAGATTGCCTATACAGAAGAAAATTATATTTACGGTACCCGTATCTGGTACGTGGATAAAGAGACCTTTGCCCTGCAACAGGAGATGTTTTATGATCAGCAGGGCCGTCTCTGGAAGCTGTGGGACTGGGCCTGGCGCTGGAATCCAAGTAACGGGGAGCTTGATTACTGGAATCCTTGGATAGTTGATTTAATTAACAGACATACCAGCATAGCTGACCACCATATTATGCTCAACATGCCCCAGTTGAGCGAGAATCTTTTCAACCTGCGATATCTGTCAAGCAAGGCCCATTAGGCGGGCAACCTCAGAGAGTCGGGATAAAACGGCTGTTCTAAAATTTTACAACTGCCTATTAACATCTCGAGATACGTTTCGCAATGATACGACTGAAAAAATATATTTCCACTTCAACGGCTGTGATAGCTGTGATCCTGGTGGGGTTTGCAAGCATAATCGGGCTGTTCCTGTATTCCGACCTGCAGAACAAAAAGTTGGAGAAAAAAAAGGCCGAAGCCCTAGCCATGGTAGAGCTGTGGGGAACCCTGCAGAAAACAACCACAGCCCTTCTGATTGCCGATGATCTGGCCCAGGCATTGCGGCACTGGCAGGAGACGATTGCGGCTTTTGATTCCAGGCTTAATGCATTTATACAGTCCGGTATCATTCAGGACCAGATGCACAGCGATGCCGAGTTTGCTGAAAAAATCGAAGAGACCGAAAATTTATGGCGTATTTTGAAGCCGCGGATAGAGTATGCCCGGCCGCAGCTTGCCGAGTATGTTGCCCAGGGCCAGCAGGAAGCAACCGAGTACAGGCGCAGCCTGCTGCATGAGCTGCTTTTCCAGATGGAGCAGCGTGACCGCAGGACCGACTACATGATCCTGTTCGATTTAACCTATGATATTGAATACATGGTTTCTTCCCTTAATAATTATTTTGTTTCCGTGCTGGCGGCAACGGTGCAAATGATTTCCGATAAAATTGACAAGAAATCCCAGCGTATCCGCAGGATTGTCACACTGGCTGCGGTTCTGATTGTGACCATAACCGTGCTGGTGATGATTTTAAACCAAAAGGCTTTGCGTGGATCAGAGGCCCAACTGCGGTTTCTGTCCAGTCAGCTCATACTGGCCGAGGAAAAAGAAAGAAAACGTATTTCCCATGAGCTGCATGACGAGGTCGGGCAAGCGCTGACGGCCATTAAGTTTGGTATTGAAAACAGTTTGAATATGATGGCCGGAGACAATCCACGTGAAAGCAAAAAAATACTGCAGGACCTGGTTAGTATAATTCAAAACGCGGTTGTTGAAGCGCGCAGGATTTCAATTTCGCTGCGACCCGCCATTATTGACCAGCTCGGCATAATAGCAACTATCTCATGGTATTGCCGGGGATACCGCAAAATTTATTCCGGCCTGCAGATACAGCAGCAGTTCGACCTTGAAGAAACCCGGGTGCCTGACCCGTTAAAGATTGTTATTTACCGAGTTCTGCAGGAGTCGCTGACCAATATTGCCAAACACAGTAATGCACAGGCCGTTCAGATTTCACTTGCCGACACAAACGGCGGTATCCAGCTTAAGGTTGAAGATAATGGTCCGGGTTTTGATGTAACAGATATTAAATTAAATCAGGAGACCGGCAGTGGTTTCGGCCTGGTGAGTATGCGCGAGCGGGTTGAGCTTTCAGGCGGTGTTTTCACTATAATTACAAAAAAAGGGGAAGGTACGACTATTCAGGCCTTTTGGCCGGTTTAAAGATGGGCATCTTTTTTTTCAAGCAGTCCTTTTTCTATGGCAAAAGCAGTCAGCGATGAAACATTATGGAGATCAAGTTTTTTCATAATATTTTCACGATGCTTTTCAACGGTTTTTATACTGATGCAGAGCATATCCGCAATTTCCTTGTTTTTATACCCTTCAGCCACCAGCTTTAATATTTCGCGCTCACGATGTGTGAGGGTGTCGATCAAAGCAGGTGCTTTTACCTGCAGCCGGTCATTTAGATAGCCGTCGATAACTTTTTCGGAAATTCCCGGACTGATAAATCTTTTACCATGCAGTACATTTGTTATGGCCAGCATCAGCTCGGTCTGGTTGGCTTCTTTTAACACATATCCGTCAGCACCGGCATGCAGGGCTGCGGTTACGAACTCATCTGAGTCGTGTACGGTTAACACCAGGACCCTTATGTGAGGGCATTGCTTTTTGATTTCTCTGATTGCTTCCATCCCGTTCATACGCGGCATGGTGAGGTCCATCAGCATGAGGTCGGGCTGCAGCTCGACAGCTATTTTGACTGCCTGATGCCCGTCTTCGGCCTCTCCGATAACACTATAGTGCGGATTTGAAGACACAAGCAGACGCAGCCCTTCCCGTACTATGGTGCGATCTTCTGCAATAATAATCCGCTTCTTTTCATCCATGGTACATCTGTAGACAAAGCATTATGCTGTTTTGTGCTTTTTGCAGGGTGAGCCGGAATACCTCGCTGCCCTCTACAGGTGCAGTTGCCTGTGCAATCGAGTACAATCCGTATGTATCATCTAACCCCTGTCGAGTAAAGCAAAATTTTTTTAAGTGGTTGTTAACCAGAAAAATAGGTTTTTTTTTATGCACAAATACGGGATAGGCCGTATTTCTTTTGTGCCCTTTTTCTAATATACAAAAAGGTAAAAATTATACAAACAGATCATATTCTATTAAAATTTATCTTTTTCATTTATCGACGGTGTCCAGTTCATGAGTCTCAGAGTTCGTATTGTTTTAATACTGGTAGTGATGGGAGCAGTGATAGGTGTAAGCTACTGGTATATGCAGATAACAACAGGTCTGGTTGCGCAGGAGGCCGAAAAAAAATGGCGGCTGCATGACCATCTGCTGGGTGTATCTTTTTGCGATGAGCTGAACGGATGGGCTGTCGGCCAGTATGGCACAATTCTGCATTCCACTACCGGTGGAAAGACCTGGGAATACCAAAAGAGCGACATACACAGCAACCTGATAGGTGTTTGTGCCGTAAGCCCGGAGCGCGCCTGTGCGGTCGGCGAGCAGGGAGTGGTTATCATAACCACCGATGCCGGTGCAACCTGGCAGAGAGTTTCGGTAGGCTTAAAGTATTTATTTGCGGATGTTCAGTTTGTTGACCGGCAGGAGGGCTGGATTGTCGGTGAATTTGAAGCTGTTCTGCATTCAACCGATGGAGGGACAAACTGGCAGCTTGTCCACGGCGGGGAGCCCGCAGAGATCGATTTTTCCCAGGTAAAGGAGGATGAAATTTTGCCGGAGGATTTCGGCATTGAAGAAGAGGTCTATACCCTGAAAAGGATCCATTTTCTGAACCCCGAGACAGGCTGGAGTGTCGGAGAGTACGGTACTATTCTCAAGACAGTTGATCACGGCACAACCTGGCAGAAACAGAATAGCGGTACCGACCATTCCCTGTGTGATGTGTCATTTCTTAATGCCGATTTCGGTTTTGCCGTAGGCCTTGACGGGATTATCCTGAAAACAACCGACGGGGGCACAAATTGGCAAAAGAATAAGCCAACCGTTATCGCCCATTACTACGGGGTTGATTTTAAACGCTATGGACCGGAGACCACGCGCAATGATGCTATTGCTGTGGGCCAGGGTGTGATTGCTTCATATTCATATTTTAAGAATCCCTATCTGCAAAACTGGGTACCGGCCCTGGAGCTGGACTACAAAATAGATTACAACTGGTTAAGCCGGATTACGTTTATTTCCCGAACCGGTGAGGAAGCCATAGCCGTGGGTGACCGGGGCCTGATTTTCCGAACTGATAACGGCGGTGATGAATGGGATCTGGTCCGGTATCCGGAAAAAGACGCCAAAGCTGTTTTGCAGCCTTAGAGGTGTAATCCTAAAACAGGAGAATCAAAACTCGTATGACCGGTGATAAAAAAAGCAGTCTGGGTGAATTTTTTGTAGGACGCCGCTACCTGATTATGATCATCGTAGGGCTGCTGACTGCTATGTTCCTGTATGGTGTTACCCAGAGGCTCAGTATTCAGGTGTTGCTGGAAGAGCTTATACCGCCGAACCACCCGTTTGTGAAACTGCACGGGGAATATGAAGGTGCCTATGGCGGTACCAGCTCCGTTATGATTGCGGTGGTCGTAAAAGACGGGGATATTTTCAATCCGGCGACCCTGCAGAAAATAAAAAGGATCAATGATGAGCTTTTTTTCTATAAAGATATCCGCCGTTCATTCATTTATTCGATTGCCCAGCGCAAAAGCAAGGTTGCCAAGGGCCATGCCGGCGGCATGGTTGATGTGTCGGCGCTTATGTGGCCCGAGATCGACACGAGCCCCCAGGGAATTGCCCGCCTTAAGCAGAACATATATACCAGTGACCTTTATAATGGTGTTTTAGTCTCCAAAGACGGCACGGCAGCACTCATTATGGCGGATTGCTGGTCAAATATAGACTATAACGCGTTTTTTGATTTCATCCAGAATCTCAAACAAAACGAGGAAGATGATAATACCAGTATTCATGTGGCCGGAAGACCGATGTTGCTGGGCTGGATTTTTCACTTTATGCCTAAAGTCTATATTATCCTGGCCCTGACCGTTCTTGTTATTATAATCGCGGTGGTTTCTCATTTTAAAAACATCGTGGTGATTATTCCCCTGCTGGCCCTGGCACTGAGCACTGTGTGGGGGTTCGGTATGATATCTCTGATCGGGATTAACTTTAATCCCCTGATGGTTGTTTTGGCGGTGCTTGTTGCCGCGCGGGCCCACAGCCATTCTGTGCAGACCACCCGGCGATACCTTGAAGAGCTTCATCTGGCCGGCGGTGACCGGGTAAAAGCTGCTGCCAAAACCCTCGACGGCATTTTTCTGGCCAGCCTGGCCGCGATTGTGACCGATGCTGCCGGTTTCTCAGTGCTTATCCTGGCCCGTATCCCCATGGTCCAGCGGATTGCCATACTGTGTGCTTTCTGGGTGGTATCAATCCTACTGATTTCCTCAATCATTGGTCCGATTCTGTGCATTTACATGCCCATACCGAAAAATCTGAAACAGTATGATTTTGCCTATAGTGCAGGTAAATCCGGCAAACGCACTATTATGGATATTGCTGCCGATATGTGTCTGGGCAGGTCGAGTATAGTCATTGTAGTAGTCATGATACTTATCGGTTTGTTTGCAGGTACCTATGATGCCAAGCTCAAAGTGGGGGATACATTTCCGGGTTCTCCGATTCTGTGGCCGGACTCACGCTACAACCAGGACTGCAAAATGATTAATGAGAAATTTGATAATGCCGGCACGGATATGATTAACGTTATCGTTGAGGGCGCGGAGGACTGGACTATTCAGGAGCCTGCCGTTATGAAGCGCATAGATAGGTATACCCGCTATATTACCCACAAACATCCTGATGTGGTCGGCGGAACGCAGACGGTTGCTAAAATTGTTAAAACAATGAACAAAGAGTTCCATGAGGGTGATGTGCGCTACCAGTCCATTCCGGATGACAAACGGCTGATATCCAACCTCATGTTTTTTTACCAGATGGCCGGTGATCCGGGTGATTATACAACGCTTTTTGAAGGACGCTATAAACATACCGTTATCAGGGTGTTTTTAAAAGATCATACCGGTGATACTCTGCGCAAGGTGGTTGCTTCCACGCAGGAATTTTTTGAGTCCCAGGAACCGATTAAGGGAGTCACGTTTCGCTATGCTGCCGGCTATGGAGGCATCCTTGCCGCAACCAATCAGGAGATTGCCTGGTCGCAGACCGGAACCCTGCTGCTGGTTTTCCTGACCGTATTTGTTTTTTGCGGACTGGCCTACCGTTCAATAGTTGCATCAATTCTGCTCTGTATTCCGCTGCTGGTTGCCAATCTGGTTGCGTTTGCCTATATGGTGTTGAAAGATATCGGCCTTGATGTCAATGTGCTGCCGGTTTCAGCCGTAGGTATTGGTGTCGGTGTAGACTACGGGATCTATATCCTGAGCCGGATGGAAGAAGAGTTTAAAAATACCGGCGGGGACTGGAAGGCCATGACCCACACCACACTTAACTCGGCCGGTAAAGGCGTGGTTATTACTGCTGTAACGGTAATTGTGCCGGTATTACTCTGGCCGCTTTTGGCCGACCTGAAATTTCAGGCTGAGATGGGGCTGCTACTTTCCTTTATCATGTTTTTTGACATGCTGGGGGCCCTGCTGTTTCTGCCGGCGGCGGTAAATCTGCTTAAACCGAAATTTATTGCCCGGCAGGCTCAAAAGGCGGTTGCCGGAGCATACATGCCCGGTGAGACGCCGGCTGCTACGGAACTCCAGACATCTGCCGGCAATCAACTGTTTGCGGCAGTACGCAAGGGTGATAGTAAAGCGCTGCAGGGCATCATAGAGGACGGTGCAAACGTGAATATCATCGTACCGGACGGCAGCAGTCTGCTGATGGAGGCGGTCAGGATACCGGAGGCAGCCGCCCGATCTGCTATTGTGAAAATGCTTCTGGCTGCGGGTGCCGGTGTTTATGCTGCGGATAAGCACAATAATACGGCCCTGCACCTGGCGGCCTGCTATGGTTTTGATGAAACGGTCCGCTTACTTATTACGGGTGGAGCGGACGTGAATGCCGGCAAGACTGTTGCCGATACCCCCCTGGGCAGGGCAATCGCAGTGGGTAATATTACGGCAATTGAGCTTCTCATACAATCCGGAGCAACGGTCACTACCGAAACACTGCACTACACGGTTGAACAGGGCGGTGGCGGCCGGCCGTATATTGTTGAAATGATTTTAAAGGTTTTTGCCGCTGGGGGGGTCAAACTCGACCGGAAAGACCGTAATGGTCTAACAGCTTTAGACTATATTAAAGGCCGGGCCGGGTTTGAGGAAATTGCAAAAAGGCTGGAATTGTTAATACAATAGTTTCAATGTGCAATAAATAAAAAATAGTTACTATTTAATTATATGGGAAATAATTGTATTGCGGAAGGTAACGGGCGTACCTTGCTCCGGAGGGATAGTGATGCACATTGTGATCTGTACGCTCCGCTCAGACCACAAAACCATTCTCAACGTTATTCATCGTGGCTGCTAACATTTTTACATGAAAGGGGGTGGGATAGAGCACAGTAAAAAGCTGCACTATATACCTGTAGTAAATACCTATATACTTTTGAAGGGGGGTAGAATGAAAAAACTAAATTTAATTGGTAAAAGTATTTTTTTACTGGTTGTCTTGGTGCTGTGCACACTCCCTCTTGCAGGTGCTGAAGAATATGAGATTGCCGGCAGGCCTTTTTTCCTCAACGGATTTATCCAGCAGGAGGCGGCTCTGGGTGTTGACAATTCCAAGTTCCATGGCCGTAATGTTACCGATTACTTCATGATCCAGCTTGAATGGGAGTTTAAACTGACCGACAGTATCTCCCTGTACGGCATCAACCGCACCTGGGCTGATCTGGCCTATTCTCTTCATCATGACCGCCACTGGTTTGAGCGTGCCAACAGAACAAAGTCTCAAAAGCACAATGCCCGCAAAAATCTTGAGTGGGAATGGGACCGCTATGACCGCGCCGGTGAAGCCGTGCGTGAGCTGTATTTTGATATATTTACCGAAAAGTTTCACTTCCGGATCGGCAAACAGCAGGTAGTCTGGGGTGAGAGTGACGGGCTGCGGCTCATGGACTTTATCAACCCGCAGGACCTGCGCCGGGAGTTCAATCTCAGGGATTCCGACGAGGGGTATGAGTATACCCGTATTCCGCTGTGGCTTATCAGGGCAACCTATTTCCCCAATATCGAACCGGCCGGCATCCGGGATTTGCAGATTGAGTTCATCATCAATCCCGGCAAGCCCAAAACCAACCGCCTTGAAGCCTATGAATCTGATGGCGGTGTATGGGCGACCGAAGAGCCGAACCTTCCCTGGGGGGTGCGGGTTAATTTGAGGAACAGAAAGCCCCGCACTCTGTTCAAGAACTTTGAATATGCCATGCGCATTATGGGTGACTGGAACGGGTGGCTGTTCACCCTCAATGCTTTTTACGGGCTGCAGCATGATTTTTATCTGACTCCCAAGGCACCCAGCCCGGTTATTCCCCGGTGGGACCGGGCTTTTCTGCAGCTCAACTTCGACCAGGATTACAGCCTGCGCCGGATCATAGGTTTTACCGTCAACAAGGAGCTGACCACTGTCCGCTTCCGAAAAACCACCTCACCGGTGCTGCGTGTTGAAGCCCTGTATGAATTCAACAAACCGTTTCAGTATGAAGGAAACCATGCCGGTGATATGGCCTGGACCGGCCTTAATTCAAGATTCAGACAATCCCGTAAATTCAAAGACCAGATACGCATAATGCTGGGACTTGACTGGAATATTTATATAAGGCCACTGAACAAGCGCGAGTCCTTCTTTCTCAGTGCCCAGTTTTTCATGTATTACATCCGCGATAAAAACGGAGAATATGTAAATGCACCCTTCTATTTTTCCAATGCAGTTAAACAGGAAATGATGCCTCCGCTTCCCCCGTCACGTGACCGGAAATTTATAAAACCCTGGCGCATACATCAAACCCAGAAGTACTTGAGCTTCCTGATTAACAGCTATTATGATAACAAGCGCATCCTGCCGCAGGTGCTGTACCTGTTTGATATGGAAGAGAAAGCCCACGGACTTAAAGCCAAGATCAATTTTTTCTATACCAGTCACTGGCGTCCGGAAATCGGATGTATGATGTGGTGGGGCGATCACGACACCGGAAAAAGCCTCGGTCTGTTTCAGAAAAACAGGCAGGTCTACATGAAAATCAAATACCAGTTTTAGAAAGGAGGAAGCATGAGAGTGAAAAATATAAACCGATTTTTGCTGATCTGTGCTGCAGTTTTTTCTTTCGCGCTGCCGGCAACGGCCGCGGAAGAGCTTCCCCACTGGGCCCGGCAGTGGAAAGACTGGGCGCTTTCAACCAAAGACCCCGACTATATTGAATGGGCGCAAAAGTATTGCAGCCCTGAATCAATCAAGCTCGGCATTGAATGGGAAGAGTTCCTGGGGTATAACGCGGTTGATATGGTTGCCAAAGACACTACGGCTCCCAGTATACAGCCCGGCCTGGTTATTACACCGGAAAACGTTCACAAATATGAAAAAGAGCTGCGCGAGCTTTTTCCGTATGGTTTCGACTGGGAGGTTGACCGGCTGACGGGTAAAGGTGTGTATGAAGGGTATAACTACTTTCCTCTGGAAATGGTTATTGTGCCGACCCACCACCAGTGGAATGACCGTGGGTATCTTGAAGCAACCAAAAAATATAAAAACTGGGAAACATGTAAAATAGGTGAAAATGATAAGCTTGAAGGCTGGGTCGCCGGGCTGCCGTTTCCCAAACCCGCTTCCGCCCTGGAAATAGTCCATAACTATGACCGGCTTACCATTATGGGGGATAACCTGAACTCGATGCCTCTGCAGTTCGGTCTCTACGGTAAAGACGGCAAACGTGAACGTGTTGAGAAGATCGAGCTGCACTGGCGCAACTATGTCGGCCGGATAAAAGTCGATCCTCTTCCTGTTATACCGGGGTTTGAGGATATTTATGAAAAAGGCTCGATAGTGGCTATTTATCCGTATGACCTGAAAGGCTTTGCTGCCGTGCGCACACGCTATGCCGACCCGTACAAAGAGGACTCTTTTGTTACCTATGTTCCCTCAATGCGCAGGATCCGCAGACTGGCCGGGACCAATACCCAGGACCCCCTGGTCGGATCGGACATTTCCTGGGAAGACTGGAAAGGCTACTGGAGCAAGCTCTCCATCCACCCGGCAAAATATGAGCTACTGGGTGAGGCCATTGTGTTGTGTCCCTCAATAAATCCCAAGCCCATTAAATATGAGGAGAAGTACGGGGGCTTTAATCAGCGCTACCTGTGGGAACGACGACCCGTCTGGGTGGTAAAGATACATCATCAGGAACCCACCTACATTTATGGTGCCCGGGTCTGGTATGTAGACAAGGAAACGTTTGCGATGCAGCAGGAGATGTTTTATGACCAGAAAGGCCGTATCTGGAAACTGTGGGACTGGGCCTGGCGCTGGAATCCCGAAAACGGTGAGCTTGATTACTGGAATCCTTATATTGTGGATGTTATCAATAAGCATGCAACCATTGCCAACCATCATATTATGCTCAATATGCAGAACCTGAGTGAGAACCTGTTTAACCTGCGCTATCTATCAAGCAAGGCGCACTGATTGTAATCCTGCTCTGATATCCTGTAGATAGAACGGGGTATCAGAGCATATGAGTGTAATTTGAGCGGCTGTTACTTTTAGAAAAACGTAGAAGGATGATGACAATGAAACCGGTGGAAAAAAGGAGAAGCTTGTTAGTACTTTTTGTGTTCATGCTGGGTGTACTCGTGTCCCCTAATGCAGTTGGCATGGAAGACCACATTTTTGGCGATAAAAAAATCGGGGGAGTGTCGGTCATCCGCCTTCACCGGACAAGGGGAATCAGCCCGCCTGTTCTGAAAATTAAACCGGGCCATACGGTCATATGGCTCAACGAGGCAAACCGTCTAATAGAGATTCAGTTTATAAAAAAGCAGGTTATGATGACTTGTGATAGCCCGGTTAATTTTGTTCTGAATATCGATGGTACGTTTATCTCAAACAGAATTCCCCAGGGTGCTATTGCCAGTATCTGTTTCATTGAGCGCGGGGAGTTTGATTACAGCATTAACAGAGTTCCCCGGCGTCTGTCTGCGGGGCCGCAGGGCGAAGTACTGCACGGCAAAATCATAGTAGAATAAGCCTCTGACACTGTACCGTATCTTTTTTGAAGGGGCCGTTCCCATACAGAAAGAGGGTTGTTATCCTCTTTCTTTTTTTGTTTTACTCACACTCGTATTAGTGCATAATTAAAAAATCATCACCAGTTTTTCGAGTTGCTGCCAGTAAACCGCAAAACGTATTTTTTATTAACACAGCGTATGTAATTAACGCTATGAACGTCCTGGCTGTTTTCAAAAAAGAGCTGCACGCCTCTGTTGCTTCCCCGGTTTCGTATGGTGTTGTAGCAGTGTTTCTGGTGCTTTCAGGCTACTTTTTTTACAGCAACCTGTTGATGGTAGTGCTGTTTCAGGGAACAAATATCAGTGTTGATGTATG
Source organism: Thermodesulfobacteriota bacterium (assembly GCA_028278025.1). Classification (GTDB taxonomy): domain Bacteria; phylum Desulfobacterota; class WTBG01; order CAIYCZ01; family CAIRTM01; genus JANQFE01. Next base: position 12,553 of record JANQFE010000057.1, read on the forward strand.
GCAGTACAGTTTCAATGACATGCGCTTTGTTATGATTATCCTTGTTCCCTTGCTTACTATGCGTGTATTTGCCGAGGAAAAAAGACTCGGCACGATAGAACTGCTTTTCACCTCTCCTTTGAAGCATGCTGATATCATCCTGGGCAAATATGGTGCCGCGCTGGTAATCCTGGCAGGCATGCTTTTTTTAACCATGCTCTATCCGGTACTCTTTTTTTTGTTGTACCATCTCGAGGCAGGCCCCGTTGTTATCGGATACCTTGGGCTTATGCTGCTGGGGGCCGCATTCCTGGCCTGCGGATTTTTTTTCTCTGCTTTGACATCAAGCCAGATTGTTGCCGCACTAACGACACTGGGAGTGCTTGTTTTTTTCTGGTTCGTTGATCAGTATCTCTGGAAAGGTGAGCACTCTTTCTTTAATTTACCGGCAGCCCTTTCTTTCCAAAAGCATTTTTACAATCTCAACCGGGGCGTGGTACATACAAAAGATATACTCTATTTTATTACCGTCAGTGCATTCTTTCTCTCACTTACCTTCTTTGCGCTGGGACTGCCGCGCGGAAGACAGCCGATAGTAAAGCTTTCCGGGCTCTTCACCGCAAGAGGTCTTGCCCTGAATGCAAAAATCATGAGTATCCTGGTTATTATCATTGCCTGCAATCTCATCGCTGTGCGCTGTAACCGGCGTTTTGACCTGACACCCGGAAACGCATTCAGCCTCTCCCCTGCAGCCGTAAAGATCCTTGCGGACATCAGGGAAGAAATCAGGGTTACTGTTTTTTGCGATATAGAGCAGCAGTACCAGTATGCTGAGCTTCTTGAGCTTATGGCCGCAGCATCCGCACATTTCCAGTACAGTCTTTTTAATTTGAAGAAAAACCCTGTAAGAGCAGCAGCTCTGGGCGTACATAAGCAGGGAGCCGGCATTATAGAACACAAGGGCAGCAAGGAGGTTGTTGATCACGTTACAGAGGCCAGCCTGATAAGTGCTCTGCAGATGATTACACGCTTCAAGCAAAAAACCATTGGATTTTTACATGAGCCAGGCGCTGATCAGGCCGAAGATCATTATACTGCCGTAAAACAATGTTTGCAGGCGCAGGGCTTTGATGTCAAGCCGGGCAACTATGAGATTGACAGCAGGCTTCCTGCGCGTGTGCTGGTGCTCGTTGTAGCCGTATCTTCAAAAGATATGACCGCTGAGCAGCTGGATGCACTGGGAAGATATTTTGAAACCGGAGGGAAGGTGCTTCTGCTGATTGAGCCTGCCCGGCTGCCGCGCATTGCCGGATTTCTTAAAAAATATAATATAGATATGGGGGATGATCTTGTAATTGACAGGGAAAACACACCTGCAGAACTTGATGAGCTTACCCCGCTTATTTTTCTTAATCGCGAACACCCCATATCAACAAACATCAGTTCATATGCGGTTTTCCCGGGGGCACGATCGGTACAGGTTGGTGTGCACCCGCTGCCGGAGTATTCTTGGACAATTTTGGCCCAGTCAGGCCGGCGCACCTGGGCTGAGACAGACCTCAAGAGCGCCCATGAGGGTTCAGCCGCATACCACAGTGGAAAGGATATTTACGGCCCTGTTTCAACCGGTGTCATTGTACAGCAGAAGTCGAAGACCGAACAGGGAGCAAGCAGGGGCAGCATGATTGTTATAGGTAATGCTGATTTTGCAGCCAATGAGCATGCCGGTCTGCTTGCAAATAAGGATTTTTTCATTGCTGCCGTGACCTGGCTGGCCAGGCAGGAATTTCCCCGGTTTGATCTGCCCGGTCGCAAGACAGTTTCTGCTAAGCCTTTTATCCGAATAACCGCAGCAGAAGACCGCCTGCTGTTTTGGACTGTTGTGGTAATTGAGCCACTGATGATTTTTTTTATCGGGGCTGCAGTGTTTGTAAGACGCAGGCTTAAAAGATAACAACAGAAATTATGAAAAACATGGCTGCAGAGTAATCCCTATCTTATTATATCTTATAACCGCAGACAGACGCCGACTGACGCAGACATTTCAAGCGGACGACTTGTCCGCTTGAAAAACCTAAATCACTTCGTGATTGTTGCTGTGTATATTGTTTTTGTATGTTAAGGCCTGCAAGGCCTTGATGGGTTTTTCTCACGCAGAGTCGCGGGAGAAAAAGGTCGGCGTAAGTCTGCGAAATTCCGCGGTTAAGTAAATTTTTTAGCTTTCAACAATGCTTTTTCTCGCCCCAAATAATTAATATATGTAAAACATCGTTCTTTTTAACAAACCAATAATATCACGCAAAAAATATTTTTTCCTTGCAATTGATTTTAGCGTGTGGAATAGTTACATATATAATTATATATGTAACTATATACTCCTCTCGGGACTTTTCCGTTATGTATGATACATACAGTAGATACCGCGACATGGAATCCCGCATGCTGGCCATCGGAAAATTTTTTGGTGAAATTTTCCGCCAGACCATAAACAAGACCGGCAGGACTGAAAAACTCGACTTCTCGATGCTGGAACTTAAAGGGCTCTCGGCCTTCCTCGATTTCAATAAAGAATATACAATCAGTGAACTCAGCAGCAATGCCCGTCTGCCCCGGCCCAATATGACCTTTATTATTAACCGGCTGGAGAAAAAGGGGATTGTCAAGCGCGCCCGTGACAAACAGGATAAAAGAGTTGTGAATGTTCGTTTGACTGCCAGCGGTAAGAAACTGTTTGCAAAGTTTATCCAGAAAAGGGTTGAAGAGTTTGAAAACACACTGGGCCGGCTCAGTAAACAGGATCAAAAAGAGCTTGTAGACATTCTTGAACGGGCGTCGGAAATATTGCAGAAAGTACAAGCTCCTCAAAATCACGAGCTATAACAGGGGAACTTCAGGCCTGACAGGAGGTGCTCTGTGCGTCAGATAGCACTTTACGGCAAGGGCGGCATAGGAAAATCAACAGTTGCGTCGCACCTGCTTGATTGCTGCGGGCAACCTGCTCGCTGGAAAAAGCTTAAAGCTGTCATCACGGCCCGTGCTCACACCGCCCTAGCGTCTCAAACCAAAGGTGGCGAACGGATGAAAGCACAATTTTAATTGTCCG